>NZ_JBIRVR010000010.1:0-235836 GCF_044387105.1 Streptomyces sp. NPDC020379 | reverse complement strand
CAAGCGACCCGAGACGCTGATCGAACGCGACCGGAACAGACCACAGCGACCACAGCCTCAATACAGAGAGTGACCACCCGATGTAAAGGAACAAGGTCAAGGAGGAGCAGTTGCGGGGCCGGCTCCGCGCACAGGACGCAGGCCAGGGTGGCGCGCAGCCGCTCGCCGCCGGAGAGGACCCCGACGGGCAGGTGCGCGCGGGCGCCCCGGAAGAGGAAGCGGGCGAGCAGGTTCATCCGCTCGGCCTCGGGCCGCTTCGGAGCGTACTCGGCGAGGTTCTCGGCCACCGTACGGTCCAGGTCCAGCAGGTCGAGGCGCTGCGAGAGGTAGGCGATGCGCCCGTCGGCTCGCTTGATCTCGCCGTTCCCCGGGGGCAGGTCGCCGCTGAGCAGGCGCAGCAGGGTGCTCTTCCCGGCGCCGTTGGGGCCGGTCAGTGCGACGCGTTCCGGGCCCCGGATGGTGAGGTCGGCGCCGGGTCCGGCGAACACGTCTGTGTCACCGAGCTGGACACGGAGCCGCTCACCGAGGAAGAGGTTCCGCCCGGCGGGCACTTGGGTGGCGGGCAGGTCCACGGTGATGCGCTGTTCCTCCCGCAGTGCGCGCCCGGCCTCGTCCAGCCTGGCCGCCGCCTCGTTGACCCGGCCCGCGTGCATCTGCCCGGCCCGCCCGGCGGACTCCTGTGCGCCACGCTTCATGTTGCCGGCGAAGATACGGGGCAGACCGGCGTTCTTCAGGTTGCGGGCGGCATTGCTCTGTCGCCGTTCGGCACGTTCGCGGGCCAGTTGCATCTCGCGCTTCTCCCGCTTGAGCTCCTGTTCGGCGTTGCGGACGTTCTTCTCGGCGACTTCCTGTTCGGCGCGGACGGTTTCCTCGTACGCGGTGAAGTTACCGCCGTGGAACCGGAGTTCGCCTCGTTCGAGTTCGGCGATGCGCTCCATGCGATCGAGGAGGGCGCGGTCGTGGCTGACCAGGAGCAGGCAGCCGGTGAAGTCCTCCAGCACGTCGTAGAGCTTTTGCCGGGCGGCGAGATCGAGGTTGTTGGTGGGCTCGTCGAGCAGCAACACGTCCGGCTGCTTGAGCAGTTGGGCGGCGATCCCGAGGGTGATGGCCTGGCCGCCGCTGAGGGTGCTCAGCGTACGCTCCAGCGCGAGGCCGCCCAGGCCCAGGCGGTCCAGTTGGACGCGGGTGCGCTCTTCGATGTCCCAGTCGTCGCCGATGGTGGTGAAGTGCTTCTCGTCGACGTCTCCCGACTCCACGGCGTCGATGGCCCGGATGATCGCGGCGATGCCCAGCACGTCGGCGACGGTGAGGTCACCGGTCAGCGGGAGGCTCTGCGGCAGGTAGCCGAGGGTGCCGGCGACGGAGACGGACCCGGTGCGGGGCCGCAGGTCACCGGTGATGAGCTTGAGCAGGGTGCTCTTGCCGGTGCCGTTGGGTGCGACGAGGCCGGTACGGCCGGAGCCGAGGGCGAAGGACAGGTCCTGGAAGACGGGGGTGTCGTCGGGCCAGGCGAAGGACAGGTTCGAGCAGACGACGGAAATGTTGGACATGGAGGGTGACCTCGTGAGGAAGGAGGCAGGGGTGGCACCTCTGCCTCGGCATCAGACAGGGGGAAGAGGGGGACGACAAACGAAGCCACTGCGGCGGCGCTTCCGCGCACCTGCCGGTGGCCTGTCGGGTCCGGGTATCTCACCCGGAGATGTCGTCGTCCACCACCATGTCCGGTCTCCTCGACGCGTGATCAGTTCCGGGTCAGTGTAGCAACCAGGGGTGAGTGGTGAAGGGCGGTCAGGCAATGGGAGTTCGGCGAGCACACCACCGACCTGGCAAGAACCCTGAATGCCTATGGTTTCCACCTACGTGGCAGCGAGGTGGCTCGCGGCACTTCCCAGCGAATCGTCATCCCCGCCGGCCTTGGCGCGAGGCCGGTTGCGGGCCCCGGTGGAACCGCCTTTTCCAGTGACACGGCTGGAGTCGTGCCGCTTTCACACCCATCGCCCAGGCGTGGGCCTCGGCGTGAGTCATGAACAGTGCCTGGGTCTCGTGCGCGATGCCGCCGAGGACCACCTGGGCGCGTCCGATGTGCTGGGTGCTCTTGGGCGCGCAGACCGGCTCCCGGCCGGTCGACATCATCGGCGTCGAGGCGCGCGAGCACCGCGCTGTGCTGGGAGCGGCGCTTTCGGTCGCGGGCCTGGTGAACTACCCGGCGGAGTGGTGAAACTGGTCGTACGGCGACCGCTATTGGGTGCTGGCCGCGGGCCATCCGTTCGCCCTGTACGGACCCGAGGTCCTGTAGGTCCCGCAGGCCCTGCGGGACCGAGGAGCTCCGCCGAGTGACCCGGACGGAGCCGCCCCGGCGCCGACCAGAGGTAGGTCCAGTCGGAGCGGGGTTCGAGGCCCGCGCGTGGGCTACTTCTGCCAGCCGACCGTCTCCGGGAGGGGGCTGTAGAAGATGGTCGCGCCCACGTTGGCCAGCCCCTTCTTCACGCCGTACGTCGAAGGACCGCTGAACAGCGGCAGGAAGGCGTACTCCTGGAGCGCCTTCTGCTCGACCTTGTTGACCGCCGCGTTCTGCGCGTCCAGATCGGCTATCTCCGTGGTGGCGGTGATCTCCTTGTTCAGCTCCGGCGTACCCGAGCCGGTGATGTTGGAGTCGTGGTCCGAGCAGTAGAAGTCGCACAGGTAGCGGGCGGCGAACGGGTCCATGGAGCGGTTGCCCGACAGGAACAGGTCGAAGTTGCGCTCGCTGAGGATCTTGGAGAAGTCCGCGTTGTCGGCCTTCTTGATGACGAGGCGGGCGCCGATGTGCTTGAGCATCTCGGTCAGCGCGCCGGCCGTCGCCTTGCCCAGCGCGTCGTCGCCGAGCAGTGTGTAGCCGACCTCCAGCCTCTTGCCGTCCTTCACGCGCACGCCGTCGCTCCCCGGCTTCCAGCCCGCGGCGTCCAGTGTCTTCTTGGCGTCGTCCGGCGAGTGCTTCAGCACGGCCGAGACGTTGTCCTGGTACCCCTTCTGGAAGCTGTGCAGCACGGCGGAACCCGGCAGTGGCTCCTTGTAGTCGAGGCCCTGGAACTGGATCTTCGCGATCTGGGGGCGGTCGACGCTCTCCTGGATGGCCTGGCGGACCGCCTTGTCCGACAAGATCGGCGATTTGGTGTTGAAGTTCAGCGAGTACTCGAAGGGGCTGCCGCCGCTGCGGATCTCCGTGCCGACCAGGCCCTTGATCTGCTTGAGGCTCTCCGCGTCCACGGCGGAGGTGTAGTCGACCTGGCCGTTCTTGAATGCGTTGACCTCGGCCGCCGACTCCAGGTTGACGAACACGCGCTTGTCGAGCTTGCCCTTCTTGCCCCACCACTTCGGGTTGCGCACGAAGGTGATGTTGCCCGAATGCTCGTCCCACGAGCCGACCGTGTAGGGACCCGCGCCCCACTCGGGGTGAGCCTTCTTGACGTAGGCCTGGTTGAAGTTGTCGACCGTGGCGGCCTTCGGGTGCAGGAAGGTGGTGAACAGGCTGGACCAGGAGGCGTCGACGCCCTTGAAGGTGATGACGGCCTGCTTGGCGTCCACGCCCTTCTCCACCGAGGTGATGCCGTCGTAGCCGACGGTTGTGGACGCCGAAAAGGCCTTATCAGAACCGTTGTTGGCCTTCCAGGTGGCCTCGATCGCGGTCCAGTCGATCGGGGTGCCGTCATTGAAGACAGCCTTCGGGTTGATGGTCAGGACGACCTTTTGGTGGCCACCCTCGACGGACACCTTCACATCGCTGTAGTAGTCCGGGTTGTACTGCACCTCACCCGTCGGGGAGTAGGTGATGGCGTCGGCGTTGTACCAGGACCACACCCGCGTCGCGGTGAGAGTCGCGTTCACGTTGAACGGGTTGCCCTGGTCGTCGAAGGTGCCGGCGGTGGTGTAGGTGCCGCCGTCCTTGATGTTGTCGTACGGCTGCGGGTTGTAGTCGACGACCGACGACGCCGCCTTGGGGGCGTCCTTCGCGGCCGCGTCCGACGAGCTCTTCCCGGAGGAGGACTGGCACGCGGTGGCGGCGACGGATACGGCGGCGATGAGGGCGATGGGCAGGGCCAGTCTTGAACGCATGGCGGGGTCGGTTCCTCCGGGTAGGGATGAGGGTTCGGTTCGGGGGCGCGGCGTGCGCGCATCAGCGGGAGAGGGCCCGGGGTATCCGGGGCCGGGGCGGCTCAGGCCACGTGACAGGCGTACTCGTGACCGGGCTGTCCGGCCACGACGCTCGGCGCGGGCCGTTCCGTGCGACAGCGCTGCCGTACGTCCTCGCCGGCCAGCTGGTACAGCGGGCAGCGGTCGGCGAAGACACAGCCCGCGGGCAGCCGGGCCGCACTCGGCAGCTCCCCGCGCAGCACGACGCGTTCACGCTTGCGTTCACGCTCTGGGTCGGGCACCGGGATCGCCGAGAGCAGGGCCCGGGTGTAGGGGTGCTTCGGGTCGGAGAAGAGCGTCTCGGTGTCACCGGTCTCGACGATGTGGCCCAGGTACATCACCGCGATGCGGTCGGAGATGTACCGCACGACGGCCAGGTCGTGGGCCACCACCAGATAGGCCAGACCGAGTTCGCGCTTGAGCCGGGCCAGCAGGTTGATCACCCCGGCCTGCACCGACACGTCCAGGGCCGAGAGGGGCTCGTCGAGGGCGAGCAGCTTGGGCTCGGTCGCCAACGCCCTCGCAATGCCGATGCGTTGGCGCTGCCCTCCGGAGAGGGTGGCCGGGAAGCGGTCGCCCACCGACTCGTCGAGGCCGACCAGTGCCAGCAGCTCGTGGACGCGCTTGCGGATCGCGTCCCGGTCCCGGCCAATGGCCTGCAAGGGCTCGGCGAGCAGTTGGAAAACGGGGAGCCGGGGGTCGAGGGCGCCGAGCGGATCCTGCATCACTATCTGGACGTTCTTCCTCAACTCCCTTATTCCCGCTGCCGATTTGGCCGTGCCCACCTCGGTTCCGGCGATCTCGATCCGCCCGCTCTCGGGTCGCCTGAGCCGGAGGACTTCCAGGAGCGTCGTGGTCTTGCCGCTACCCGACTCGCCCACCAGACCCAGGGTCTCGCCGGCCCGCAGCTCGAAACTCACCCCGTTCACCGCGTGCAGCGTGCCGACCCGGCGCTTGAGGAGCGCACCCTTGGTGATGGGGAACGTCTTGACGAGGTCCTCGACGCGGAGCACCACATCACCGGCCCCGGTGCGCACGGAGCCCGGGTGCTCGTCCGCGACGCCGTCGGACCCGGCGGGATCGAGCGTCCCGTCGGCGATCTCCTCGGCGCGCAGGCAGGCCACATGCCCGTGTCCCGTGACCTCGCGCAGGGCGGGCTCTTCGGTGCGGCAGGCGTCCAGGGCGACGGCGCAGCGGCTCGCGAAGGGGCATCCGGGCGGGAGATCCGCCGGGGTGGGCGGCTCCCCGCCGATCGCGGCGAGCGGCCGGTGCACACCGCTGTCCACGGTCGGCACGGCGGCGAGCAGGCGCGCGGTGTACGGCATCGTCGGGCGGCGGAACAGCTCGTCGATGCCCGCGCGCTCCACGAAGCGGCCCGCGTACATGACGGCGATGTCGTCCGCGTACCCGGCGACGACCCCCAGATCATGGGTGATGAGAACCAGGCCCGCGCCCGTCTCCTCCTGTGCGAGGCGCAGCACATCGAGGATCTGGGCCTGCACGGTGACATCGAGCGCGGTGGTGGGCTCGTCGGCCACGAGCACCGACGGCTTGTTGGCGATCGCCATGGCGATGACGACCCGCTGGCGCATGCCGCCGGAGAACTCGTGCGGGAAGGAGCGGGCCCGCTCGCGCGGATCGGGGATGCCGACGAGGTCGAGCAGCTCGACCGCCTGCTCCCAGGCCGCCTGCTTGGTCAGGCTCTGATGGACCCGCAGGGCGTCGCAGAGCAGCCGGCCCACGGAGTAGATCGGGGTGAGCGCGGACAGCGGGTCCTGGAAGACCATGCCGATGGACTTGCCGCGCACACCGGACAGGTCCTTGTCGCCGAGGCCGACCAGGTCACGTCCGCCGAGCAGCACCTCGCCGCGCATCGTGGCGGACGGCGGCAGCAGGCCCATGATGCCCATGGCGGTGGCCGACTTGCCCGAGCCGGACTCGCCCACGATGCCCAGGGTCCGGCCGGGCAGCAGGTCGAAGCCGACCCCGCGCACCGCCTCGACAGGGCCCGCCTCGGAGGGGAAGGAGATCCGCAGGTCCCGTACCGACAGGACGGGGGCGGTGCCGGCGGGGGGTGCCGGGTCGGTGAGGGTGCTTGTGAGGGTCATCGACGGCCTCCTGCCGCGCCGGTCGCGGACGTGGGGTCGAGGGCGTCGCGCAGTCCGTCGCCGATGAACGTCATCGACACGGTGAGCAGCACGACCAGACCCGCGGGGAAGGCGAACAGCCAGGGCGCGCTGGTCACCGTGCCCGCACCGGCGGCGAGCATGGTGCCGAGCGACACGTCCGGGGTCTGGACGCCGAACCCGAGGAACGACAGCGCGGTTTCGCTGAGCACGGTCGCGACCACACCCAGCGTCAGGTTCACGATCAGGAGCGAACCGAGGTTGGGAATGATGTGACGCACGATGATGCGCAGCGGGCGCACCCCCATGAACTCGGCTGCGGTCACGTAGTCGCGTTCGCGCAGCGACGTCGACACCGACCAGATCACCCGGGCTGTGGACATCCAGCCGAACACGGTGAGCACGACGATGAGGGCCCGCCAGTCACCGGCCAGCCGGTGGGAGACCAGGGCGAGGATGAGGAACGAGGGGACGATGAGCAGGAAGTGGATGACCGCGAGGGTCGCCTTCTCGACCCGGCCGCCGAAGTACGCCGCGCCGGAGCCGATGACCGCCGCCAGGACCAGGGTCAGGACCGAGACGCTCACCGCGATTGCCAGCGAGCGCTGGAGCCCGTGCACGGCCGAGGCGTAGATGTCGTTGCCGCCCTGATTGGTGCCGAACCAGTGCTCGGCGCTGGGGGGTTGGGTGAGCGCGGCGAAGTCGGGCTCGGAGTAGCTGTAGGAGGTGAACAGGCCGCCGAACACACTGAACAGCAGGAGCAGCAGCAGGATCACCACCCCCGCGACCGCGAGGCGGTTGCGCAGGAAGCGCCGCAGATAGAGCCGGCCCGGACCGATGCGCCGCTTGTCGCGCGGTACGGTAAGCAGTGCCGCGTCGGGCACCTGACCCAGGGGCGACGGCGCGGGGGCACCGGTCGACAGATTTGATGCCACGTCAGCTCACCCGCACCCGGGGGTCGAGGAAGACCGTGGCGATGTCCGCGAGGATCGCGCCTATCGCGGTCAGGGCCGCGGCGAAGGCGGCCGTCGCCACCGCTCCGTGCACATCGTTCTTGCTGATGGTCTGCACAAAATAGCGGCCCATGCCGTTCCAGCCGAAGACGGTCTCCGTGATGATGGCGCCGGTGAAGACGGCGGGCACGCTGAACGCTACGGACGTCGCCGTCGGGATGAGCGCCGTGCGCAGGGCGTGCCGGCGGATCGCCTGGGCCCGGGTGAGCCCGGTGGCCTGCGCGGTACGGACGAAGTCGGCGTTGATGGTGTCGAGCAGCAGCGAGCGCTGCGTCAGGTGATAGCCGACGTATCCCATCAGGGTCAGCGTCAGCGTGGGCAGGATCAGGTGCAGCAGTCGGTCGCCAATCGTCGGAAACAGGCCCTGCACATCGGGGGAGTTCTCCCCGGCCACATACAGGAAGTGCAGCCCCGCGTGCTGGTTCAGCCAGATGGCGACGAAGACCACGGCGAGCGCGGCGACGGAGGCCGGGATGTTGAACACCACGATGGATACGGCCTGCGAGACGCGATCGGCCCAGCCGTACTGCCGGGAAGCGGTGTACACGCCGAGCGCGACGCCGACCACGACGGACAGGACCGTGGCGGCGAGGACCAGCTCGGCGCTGACCAGCGACCGGTAGCCGATCTCCCCGTTCACGGAGACACCGGTAGGGGACTTGCCCCAGTCGAACCGCAGGACCACTGAGGTGAGCCAGTCCCACCAGCGGTGTACCACGGGTACGCGCGGGTCGAGGTTGTACGGCGCGAGCGCCATGTCGATCTGCGCCTCGCTGCGGGCGGGCCTCAGACCTTGGTAGTTCGAGCGGGGATCGAGGAACCAACTGGCGAGGAAGTAGGTCGCGTTGGTCGCGACCGCGATCATCAGAAGCCAGCCTGCCGCCTTGCGGGTCACTTGACGCAGCATGCGGGCCACCTCCTCACCAGATGCGAGAAGTGCGCCGCAGGGGCGCGGGATCCGATGGAGGTGAGCATGTGCCGTGAAGCCTTCTGGGGGAAACGGAACGTGAGTTACCGGGGTGCGGTGTCGTCATTTTGGTCCGTACCTGGCGGCCGGGGCCAGGCTGTGGCCCGAGCTGCCACGAGGCCGAAACACCACCGCAGTAAACCGTCCGGAATCAGGCGATTTACCCCTGCTTGCTCCACACTCGCGTTACGTTTCCCGCGGCCTGGGACGCCGACCCGGCTCGGTTCCGGGGGATGTGGCCGAAGCATGCGAGAGGTTTCGGCGGATGCAGGCCGCCGGCCGCGCTATCGAGATGCTCCTCGCGCAGAAGCAACTGGCTCACCTCGCCTCAAAGGCGAGCCGCTACTTGCCGAAGCGGCGCTCGCGCGCGGCATACGCGCGCAGCGCGCGCAGGAAGTCGATCCGGCGGAACGCCGGCCAGAAGCAGTCGACGAAGTGCATCTCGGCGTAGGCGGACTGCCACAGCAAGAAGCCTGAGAGCCGCTGTTCACCGGAGGTGCGGATGATGAAATCCGTGCGGTCCCGGCCGGGGCCGGAGGAGTAGAGGTGCCGGGAGATGTGCTCGACGTCGAAGGTCTCCACCAGCTCCGCCGGGTCGCCGCCTCCGGCGATGTGGGCCTCGAACGCCGCCTTCACGGCATCGACGATCTCGCGCCGCCCGCCGTACCCGACCGCGACGTCCACCTGGAGCCCGCCGGACCCGCTCGTCCGGGCCGCGGCCTCCTTCAACCGCAGGTCGCTGCCGCCGGGCAGCAGGTCGAGCGATCCGATGACCTCGACATGCCACGGCAGACCTGGCGCCGAAATGCTCCGCACGGTCTCCTCGATGATCTCGATCAGCGGACCCAGCTGCTCCGGCGGCCGGTGCAAGTTGTCGTCGGAGAGCATGAACAGCGTCACGTGCTCGATGCGGGCCGCCACGCACCAGCGCAGGAACTCCTCCACCTTCGCCCCGCCCACCCGGTATCCCTCACGAGGGTCGTCGTGCCCGGCTTCGCGCGCCCACCGCCGGTTGCCGTCGAGCATGATCCCTACGTGCTGGGGCCGGGGCAGGCCGTCCAGCTTGCCTGCCAGGCGACGCTCGTACACGGCCTCCAGCGCCGAGCGAACCGTGGACAGCACCATCATGCCTCCCGACCTACCACGCGCAGTCACGTTCAACGTACCAGCCTGATATACCCAACTGGCACCAACCACAAGGGCCTTCACCCACCCTGACGAAATGACCTACAGGGCTGGATCGACCTGAAAACGAGCGACCGCCCCATGTGGATCGGCGCGGCGAACAGGATGCCGATCTCCTTCTGTGCTTCGGCCCAGGGAGGATCCGTCGGTGTGCCCTTGCGGGAGATCACCGACATGATCCGGCGGCGCCGCAGTCCCCGTCGTACGGCCTTGGAACCGAACGCCTTGTCGCCCAGGGCGCGGTCGGCCGCCTGGCCTTCCGGCGATCCTCCGGCGGCCTGCTGACGATCGAAGTCGGCCGCGGGCGGACTTTCGGGCCGGAATCAGAAGGCGGGAGCCCTTGGCACACAAGGAGCCGCCGGCGCTGAGGGGTCCAGGGGCTTCGCCCCGGACTCCAGTATGTGGAGCTTGTCGGCGAGAGTCTCGATGCCGCTCATGGTGGTGCCGTGGTTGGTCGCGCCGAGCTGGACGCCTTCCTGACCTTGTTCTTCGAGGGGTCGGCCGGGTTCGCGCCTCCGTCGGCCTTGAGATACCAGCGGGACAGGGTCCCGCCCTGGGAGTGGCCGACAAGGTCCACCTGGCCGGAGCCGCTGGCAGCGAGCACCTTGTCCACGAAGGCGGCCAGCTCCTTGGAGGACTTCCTGATGTCTCCGTAACCCTTGACGGTGGGAGCGAGTGCCACTCCGGCGTCGTCGGTGTCGCCGTAGTCGAGGGCGTAGACGCAGTAGCCCTGGGCCTTCAGCTCGGGGGACATCCGGGCCCAGTTGTTGTAGCGGTTCTCGTAGGTACCGTGTACCAGGACGACCGGACGTGGGTGGGCGGCGCTGGGACGGCAGTCTGAGTAGTGCGGAACTCGGACCACGCGCGATATTTCCCATGAGTGCCGACCGAGGGGGACCCCCGGGTGACCTCCTCCTCCCCCCGACGCTCCCCGGATCTGGTACCGCCCGAGGAGGACCCCGGACCGTCGGCCGCGTGTCCCCGGGGCGACCTCCGGGCCCTCGGTGTGCACATCGAGGCGGGGGATTTTAGAGGGAGGGAAGCACACCAATCACACCTAGCCCTCACATCTCTACAAGATCGTGTTAAGCCCAAAGGTGCTTGCGACGGGTGGCGGGGTCGCGCGCCGCAACGTGCTGGGCGACGGAGTCGACGCCGGGGCGTGTGTAGCGTTCCAGGGAGCATCGGAGGCATGACGGGAACTGACCGGCGGCATCGGGCTGGGAGTGCCGCCCTCGGCCTCGTGTGCGAGCCCGGAGTGCCGTAGCCCGTGGAGCGTCCAGCCGTGCAGGTCCTCGATGTCCTCGCGTGAGACACGCGGGTTGGCCGGCAGCCGAGCGTTCTTCTCGAAGATCTCCTCGGCCCGATGGTAGGAGAGAGCCGAGCCCGGTCCGTAGCCGGGCACACGTCCAGCGTCGCGTTGCCGACCGGGCGGGGCCTTGTCTGCCAACAGTCGAGGCCGATGGCGATAATCGACCGGTGAGCACCATCGAACGCCCTATGCCACCCCATGAATGCCGACGAGCGCGCCACACTCGAAAGCTGGCTCGACTTCCACCGCACGACACTCGCCATGAAGTGCGAGGGCCTGGACGACGAGCAGGCCGCCGCCGCGTCCGTACCACCGTCCGGCTTCACGCTGACCGGCCTCGTTCAGCACATGGCGGAGGTGGAGCGGAACTGGTTCCGCCGGGTGTTCGCCGGAGAACAGGTACCGCCCATTTACGACCCGCAGGCTGACCCTGACGGCCCCGACGGCGGTTTCGCGCTGGCCGAGGGTGCCACGCTGCGCGATGCCCTCGCCACCTGGCGCACGGAGATCTCCCGCGCCCGTGAGCACTGCGCCGACCGTGCTCTGGCCGACACCGGTCGCTTCATGGGGCAGGAAGTCAGCCTCCGTTGGATCTACGTCCACATGATCGAGGAGTACGCCCGCCACAACGGACACGCCGACCTGCTGCGGGAACGCATCGACGGCACCACCGGCGTATAGCGCCGGTCAGACGGCCTTGGTCTGTCGACGACAGAGGTAGACGCTGATTGTCGGCGACAGATACAGCAGCTTGTGGCGTATCGGAGACCCCCAGGCCACGGTGATGTGACGGGTCGTTCGGATGCTCGTCGGCGCGGCACGGGCGTGCTTGCTGTGACTGGTGGTCAGGTCAGGGGCTGTGGCCGCACCGCTTGCGGAGCCCTTTGCCGAAAGCCGGCGGGCGGGCCGAAGCTCAGGAGCGTCGGCAGGGGCATCGCCGCGCCCAGGATCTCGCCCGACAGCAGCCGCCGTGTCGTCCCGTGCTCCGCCAACCGCCGCTGCCACCAGGCGAAGTCCGCCGCACCACGCCAGGTTAGGCTGCCTGTATGACTGAGGCACAGGGCCGGGTGAAACCGTCCGGTGTATGGGCGACGGCTGTCGGCGTGGCGCGGGTCAGGGCCCTGGAGACGGCACGGGAGGACCCGCTGTTCCGGGATCCGCTGGCGCTCGCGTTCGCCGCCGCCGGAGGGGTCGGCCCGGGTTCGCCGCTGCCCGAGCGCGGCAGCGAGGCCGAGCGGCGGCGCCGGCTCGGGGTGGCCACCTCGATCATCATCAGGACGAAGTTCCTGGACGACCTGCTGAACCGGGCCACCGAGGCCGGTATCCGGCAGGTCGTTCTGCTCGGTGCCGGGATGGACAGCAGGGCCTTCCGGATGGACTGGCCCCCGGCCACCAGGCTGTTCGAGGTCGACACCGCCGAGCCGCTGAGCTTCAAGGCATCGGTGCTGCGCCAGGAGGGCGCTGTACCCGGCTGCGAGCGGATCACCGTCGCGGTGGACCTCCGCGAGGACTGGCCGGCCGCGCTGGCCGCCGCCGGGCACGACCCGGCGCTGCCGACGGTGTGGATCGCCGAGGGACTGCTGATCTACCTGCCGGAGGACGCGGTGGAGCTGCTGCTCGACCGGGTCGGCAGGCTGTCCGCGACGGGCAGCCGGATGGGCCTGACCCTGGGTTCGCGCGGTGTGCTCGCACGCTTCGCCGGTGACGCGGCCCGGGGCTCGGCGGCCTCCATGTGGGTCTGGGAGATGCCCGAGGACCCGGTGGGCTGGCTCTCCGGCCTCGGCTGGGACGCGGAGGCATTCACCCTGCGCGACCGCGCCGCCGCCTACGGCCGCCCGATCAGCACCCCGCCGCAGGGGGACGAGGGTCCGGGCGGGTTGATCTCGGCGGTGCGCCGCTAGGTTGTGTCTTCAACGGGTGCCCCGCACCGGCCCGGGACGGCCACGGGTGCGGCCCGCTCACGTCCTGGGCGACACCAAGGCGATCCGCACCTGGCTGCGACGGCGCGGCATCAGTCACACCATCCCCGAGCGTGCCGACCAAGTGCGCAACCGGCTCCGGCGCGGCAGCCACGGCGGGCGACCGCCGGCCTTCGACAAACAGCTCTACAAGTGCCGCAACGTCGTGGAACGGTGCTTCTACCGTTTGCAGCTTGCAGCAGTGGCGCGGCATCGCGACCCTCTACCACAAGACCGACGAGTCCTATCAGAGTGGCGTCTTCCTCACCGACCTGCCGAGCCGGCGGAGCGCAACCCGGTCCGCACCGAGGTCGACCCTGAGCACAGGGTCGCACTGATCTCACTGCACGGCCTCGGCTCCCGGCGTCTGCGGCGCCGGAGCGGTGCGGCAGGCGGCGGTCGGCGTCATCAGGAAACAGGCCGCGCAGGACGAAGAGCCGCTGGATTCCGCAGTCGCCGGCCGTCCAGCCCCGTGGAGCAGTCGAAGCGCGAACGCTACGCGGTGCCAGGGGATGCCCGGCCACGTCCGCCTGGCAGTTGCCGCCGTGGCGCCTTCTATCCTGGCGGCGACGCTGTCCACCCCGCCTCATGATGAAAGAAATCCCCGTTCCGGCTCCGGCTGGTCCGCGCCGCCCGAGGCGGCAGCCGGACCGAGGGTCAGTGCCAGCTCGCCCTCCTTGACATCGGCGATGACGGTGTCGTCCGGATTGAGCGAGCCGCTGAGCAGCATGTTCGAAAGGCGGTTGTCGAGCTCCGTCTGGATGGTGCGGCGCAGCGGCCGGGCTCCGAACTCGGGCTGGTAGCCACGGTTGGCCAGCCACTCCTTGGCGGTCTCGGTGACCTCGAGGTTGATCTGCTGGGCGTGGAGCCTGCGCCGGCTGCGTTCCAGCAACAGGTCGACGATGCGCACCAGGTCCGCCCGGGTCAGGGCGTGGAAGACGATGATCTCGTCGATGCGGTTGAGGAACTCGGGCCGGAAGTGCGCCTGCAGTTCGGCCATCAGGTCATCCCTGATGTCGTCGACCGCCCCCTGGTGGTCCAGGATGCGCTTGGAGGCGATGTTGCTGGTCATGATGACCACGGTGTGCCGGAAGTCGATCGTGCGTCCCTGGGCGTCGGTGAGCCGTCCGTCGTCCAGCACCTGCAGCAGCAGGTTGAAGACGTCCGGGTGGGCCTTTTCGACCTCGTCGAACAGCACGACGCTGTACGGCTTGCGGCGCACCGCCTCAGTAAGTTGCCCGGCCTCCTCGTAGCCGACGTATCCGGGCGGGGAGCCGACGAGCCGGGAGACGGTGTGCTTCTCCTGGAACTCGCTCATGTCGAAGCGGACCATCCGGTCGGCGTCTCCGAAGAGCAGTTCCGCAAGTGCCTTGGCCAGTTCTGTCTTGCCGACTCCCGTGGGTCCGAGGAAGAGGAAGCTGCCGGTGGGCCGGTCGGGGTCTCCCATGCCCGCCCGGCCGCGGCGCACGGCCTGGGACACGGCGGTGACTGCCTCGTCCTGGCCGACCACCCGCTCGTGCAGGGCCTCTTCGAGCTTCGTGAGCCGCTCGCGCTCGGTCTCGGTGAGCTGGGAGACGGGAATGCCGGTGCGCGCGGAGAGCACATCGGCAATGTCCTCGGGAGTCACACTGCCGGCCTCTTCCCGCTCTTCGCCGGCGCCGGCGAGCTCCTGCTCCACCTGCCGGATCTGCTCCTTGAGCTGTGCGGCGCGTTCGTAGTCCTCGGTGCTGACGGCCTCGTCCTTCTCCCTGCGCAGCTTGGTGAGGCGGTCCTCGAGGCTCGCGGTCCCGGCCGGGGCACCGAGGCCGCGCAGTCCCACGCGTGCTCCTGCCTGGTCCATGAGGTCGATCGCCTTGTCGGGCAGGAACCGGTCGGTGATGTAGCGGTCGGACAGGGCGGCCGCGGCGTCCAGGGCCTCGTCCGTGTAACGGACCTGGTGGTGGGCCTCGTAGGAGTCGCGAAGCCCGCTCAGGATCTCGACCGTCTCCTCGACGGTGGGTTCGCGGACCATGACCGGCTGGAAGCGGCGTTCGAGCGCGGCGTCCTTCTCGATGTACCGGCGGTACTCGTCGATGGTGGTGGCGCCGACCACGCTGAGGTCGCCCCGGGCGAGCGCGGGCTTGAGAATGTTGCCGGCGTCCATGGCACCCTCGCCGCCTCCGCCGGCGCCGACGACCGTGTGCAGTTCGTCGATGAACACGATGATGCCGCTCTCGGCCTCCGTGACCTCGTCGATCACCTTCTTCAGCCGCTCCTCGAACTCTCCCCGGTACTTTGACCCGGCGACCAGACCGGCCATGTCGAGGCTCACGACACGGCGATTGCGCAGGGCCTTCGGGACCTCTTCGGCCACGATCCGCTGCGCCAGTCCCTCGACGATGGCGGTCTTGCCGACACCGGGATCCCCGATGAGCACCGGATTGTTCTTGGTGCGCCGGGAAAGGACCTCCACTGTCTGCTCGATCTCCTCTGCCCGGCCGACCACCGGGTCGAGACGTCCGCTGCGGGCCTCGTCGGTGAGGTCGCGCCCGTACTCGTCCAAGGTCGGAGTGTCGCTGTGCCCGCCCGACGCCGCCTTCCGGTCGGCTCCGGCGCCGCTCAGCGCACCGGGGGAGACTCCCTCGGATCCCAGCGTGCGGGCCAGGCCGGAATCGTCCAGCAATGCGGCGAGGATGTGCTCCGGGCCGATGTACGAGGCACCGGTTGCCTGGGAGCGGGCATGGGCGGCAAGCAGAGCGCGCTTCACCGCTGGCGTGAGCCCGGGGTCGCCTGTTCCGGTGCCGGTGGGAAGGCTCTCCTGCAGGTCCGCAGCCAGCTGGTCCGCATCAGCGCCTGCCTGCTCCAGCACCTGCCGGGCGGCCGGCACCTGCGTGGCGGCCCACAGCAGGTGCACGGTGTCGAGATCGGACCCGTCCTCGGCCGCCCGGCCGCCTGCCGCCGCCAGCAGCTCGTGCGAGGAATCACTGAGCAGTCGCCCGATGGGCACGCGCTGCACGGCTGGCGGCGAGGCTGCCGGACTCATGCCGAAGAAGCGGTCGAAGAGATCGGAGAACGGGTCGCCGGACCCGAAAGGCGAAGTTGTCACAACGATCATCCCGTCCGGCGGGGGGCACAGCGGCTGTGCGCAGCCTGCCGTAGTCGAATGGCCGGTACACGGCCATTCTTCGCCGGGTGGTCCCGGCGCGCGAACGCAGCAGGTGAGTGACGGGCGTCCTGAGCAGAGCCGCAGATGCCGCAGGCGATCGGGCACGAGGAGGCGTGACAGGCGGTGACGTTCAGTAGCAAGGCGATCAAGACGATCGACAGCATCGGGTGTCGAGGTGGCCGTGGCTCGCATCCGCGCCCGGGGGGCGCCCGCACCGGAGTCACGAAGTCGTCCTACTGATCGTCCCGCCCTCGTGGGCGGATGCGCATGACCGCCGCGATCTGGCACAACAACCACACAGGACAGCCCGTCCTGCGCTCACTGACCGCATATGACGACTGCCCCCTTGGAATCGATCATCTAGTCGGCAAGACGCTCGCGTTGCGGCACTGGCAGGACCGCGGCGGCGCCGACGTGCCGCCGGGCTGCGCGCCCGCCTCGAACCGCGGCGCGTCGACGTCGTCTTGGCCAACCTCATCGGCAACGCCCTGCGCCACGGCGGCCCGTCCGTACCGGTGGGCGTCCGGGCCCGCGCCGAGGACGACCGACTCGTCCAGGGCCCCGCCCCGGCCGAACGCACCCGCGTCCTGGTCACGTTCATCCCGCCCGGAACTCCCGCACCGACCGCCGTCACACGGGAGCGAGGCACCGTGGACGTGCACCTCCCACCGGCCTGGACGGCCACCGCACCGCCCTGCGGCGGCTGGTCCGCACGGCGGCCGATGCCGTGGAGGCACCCGGCACCGGACCGGATGACGTCCGGGTGCGACTGCACGGCGCGGAGGGCGGCGAACCCGTCGGGGAGAAGTGCGCACGGTAGCCGAGGCGCAGTCGGTGCCGTTCCCGACGCGGTCGTCCGCCCACCGGAACCGGTCCACCGTCACGGGAACCCGGTCCCGTGGCGCCCACGGCGGATGGCGTGCGGGCTGACGCGGGGAGGTCGCGCATGGCAGAGGTGACGGTGGCCCTTGCCTGCATCCGTGGGCAGAACTGTCGCCCGCTCGCCGGTGATGAGGAACTTGAGCGAGCGCCCCCAAGGAGAACTGGCGTCCACCTTGCGCGAGATGTCCGCTTCTTGACGCTTCGGGCCATGAGGGTCGCGGCACTGTAACACGGCGAACATGCAGGTCAGCGGCCCGCTTCGCGGCTTATTTCAGTCAGTCGAAACCGGTGTTACGCAATCCGGACTACCTTGTTCCGCTTCCTGCCCGAAAAGTATCACTAAATGCACATTAAACGGTCATGATGGGTCGAGTGACCTCTCGAGCGACGGCCTGCATTCGCATCTACCGTCAGCAACCGATTGATTTGTTAAAAATTTGACCTAGAACTTCCACGCTCTTTTCGGTAACAATCACCACGCCTCGAATTTCCGAGGCTTTTCCTGAACTTGCTCATAGCAGAAGGAGAACCAATGAAGCGTCACACGATTTCACTGAACGGTCGCGGAGATATCTGCTCCAGGTCCGGGATGACGACGCTGGCCGCCCTGTCCGGGGATGCCGATCCCGAAATCGACTTCGAGATCGCCCTGATGGAGGCTCTCGCTTCCGAAGCCGAGAGTTCCCAGGACGCTGTGGCCGAACTCAGCCACTGACCGACAGACGATCTATTCGGTCCGCAGGTGCGGACCTGCATTCACTGAAAGCGGGGCGGCGGCCGTAAAAGCCGTGCCGCCGCCTCCGCGGAGGAACTCGCTTCATGCAGTGGAAAACGAGCAGGTACACCTACGTCTACGCGGCGGGTGAGCGGCGCATCGCGTTCAACAGCCTCAGCCTGGACGTGTACGAGATCACCGCGCGGGATGAGGAGCTGCTTGACCGCTTCCGAGCCCCGGTATCGGTGCGGGATGCTCCCGTCGGCGAGCTGAAGGAGCTGATGGAAGGGCAGCTGATCGTTCCGGCCGAAGCGGACGCTCCTGGTAAGGCAGTCGCCCGGCTCAACGGTCTGCGCACCGCTCAGTACCGCAAGGGCGGTGGCCGTTACCGCAGTATCCGCCTTGCTCTGACAGAGCGCTGCAACATGGCTTGTTCGTACTGCTTTCAACAGCAGATGTATCCCGACCTCCAGCCGCGCATGTCCGAAGAGGTGCTGGAACAGACCCTCGATTGGTTCACCGGGCAGGCGGGAGGAAGCTCGGTCTCGGTGCAGTACTTCGGCGGAGAGCCCCTGTTGGAGTGGGACCGTCTGCAGCAAGGCGACGCCTCTTTGCAGCAGGCCCGGGCGGAGGGACGGGTCTCCGCCTATCAGCAGATCATGACCACCAACGGAACCCTGATGACACAGAGCCGAGCGGAGTGGCTGGTGTCGCACCGGTTTCAGCTCGCCTTCAGTTTTGACGGCCCGCCGGACATCAACGACCGGCTGCGCACCTACAAGAACGGCCGGGGAACCTATGAAAACGCAGCACGTGGGCTACGTCGATGGATTGAGGCCGGTGGTACCAGCAGCCTCCTCATGACGGCCAGCAGCACGAATCTCCACCAGCTGCCCGAAATCGTCCGGTGGTTCGTCGAGGAGTCCGACCTCAACCCTGAGGTCATTGGCCTCAACTCTCCGCAACCCACATCTGAGGGGTGGGAGACAGGCGGTGCGGAACTCGCCGCCGTGGTCTTCGATATCTGGAACTACCTTGATTCCAAGGGTATTTCCTTCCACGGCCCTGGCACCTTCATCCCGGGGACGATACGGAGCGGTGTGCCCAACCCCGACAACTGCGTGACCGGTGAAGTGGATGACCCGGATGGCGAAGCCTGGCCGATCTATGTGAGTGCGGACGGCCGGCGCTCTATGTGCCTGGTGCACCACCAGGACAAGCGCGTCGAGATCTCGACCGGTACGGACGCCCAGAAAGCCGGGTTGCAGTGGCACAAGTCGCAGGGTGGCGTCGCCGATTGCGATTCGTGCCCGGCCAGTCAACTGTGCGGTGGCCCGTGCACTGTCGAGCGAATCCTCTGGGGCGGGCGGCTCAACGAGGACCGGTGCGGGTTCATGCAGGAAATGACGCGTCTCGTTCTCACCCCTGCTTGAGCAGGCCGGTAGTAAGTGCCCATGAACCAGCATCAACAAGGAGATGCCGTAGCGCAAGCAGCGCTCAGCGTCGTAGAGGCAGCAGCGGCATTTCCGTCCACGCAGCGTGTACTCGTCGTCTCGCGAGGGCGCCATCCTCTGTGGCGCTTCGTCGTCGACCGGCTGCGCGACAGGGGGGCCACCGTCACTCACGATGTGCGTGACGAATTCGACCGGCAGTGGGATCCGCCGACACCGGAAGAACTCAGCGTTCGCCGCGTGGGGAGGGGGGCCCGCCCAGGTGTGGACCTCCTGATCCACCACGACCCCTTCGGGCCCACCATCCATACGGCCGACCCCACCGCTGCGGCCACGAAAGGCAGCACCGACAGGATCCGTGACCTTGTCGAGTCGCAAGTGTCCCTGCTGTTCATCGATTTTCCCCACGGTGTGAACCGGCCGCATCTGCGCGACCGACTGGAGACCGTGTATCTGCGGGCCCTCGCCGAGCCCTTGGGCCGCTTGCGGGCCCGGTTCCGGGAGATCAGCGACAAGGCGGCGGGGGCGCGGTCCCTCCACCTCGAATCAGGTGAAGGGGCACTCCTGATCGTCGAGGCTCCCTGGCAGGTCCGTGACGACTGGACTTCGGCCCAGCTCGACGCACCGGTTCTCCAAATGCCTTTCGGAGAAGCCTGGTTCGCCTGCTCTCCTGGCCTTATACAGGGGACCGTTCAGTACGCGCCCGGGGCGCACCGCGGCTCCACCACCGTGAGTGCGGTTGTGCGGGAGGGGCTTCTCGACCACTTGCCAGGCAACTCGGGAGACGCCCGCGTTGTCGAGGTGGGCATCGGACTCAATCCTCATGCCCCTTGGCTTCCGACCACCTGTCTCTTCGAGAAGTCACTCGGTCACGTTCACCTCGGCCTCGGCGACAACTCCATGCTCGGAGGCACCGTCCGAGGCGCGGAGCACTTCGACATCGCTCTCCCCGCCAGTACCAGGGCCTGGGCCGTACAGGAGGACGGGCATCGTGTTCGCATCGCTTGACTTCTCCCGTCCGTCCACTGTTGGCGTTTCCCTCACCAGTACTGCCCGTGACCGGCAGCCCGCGGAGGAACTCGACGTGGACGTCCTGCTCGGCGGGCCTGCGGGTGAACTGCCCGCATGCGCCGAGCAGGCGTCAGTCATCACCATTCGTCAGCCGGAGCCACGGCACTGGCCCGTGCACAACATGCGCGTGCTGGATGCGGCCCGGGACTTCAGACTCGGCGAAACGGTCGCCCTGCCCGCAGCCGATTCCTCGCACCACCATTGGGGGCAAGCGGCCGGCGCCCTGACCCTGGATGGCACCACCGACAACACGCTGACGCAGGTGTGGCGCCATCTGCTGGACCAGTTCGGCCCGCTTCCATGGTCGTACGTCGATATCGTCATGGGCAGTCATGAGTGGCCCAAGGGAATCTCCTTTCCGGGCACAGTCGTGGTCACCGAGGACCTGTACCGGACCAAGTCCGCTGCGACCCGCTACCTCTACCTCGTCCACGAACTCGTCCACCAGTGGCTCGGAAATCTCCTGCTCATCCCGCCACGGGACGCACAGTGGTGGGAAGCCTATGTGGACGCCATCACCTGGTACGTGGTGGAGGAAGCAGTCTCCCTCGCAGCCGGGCCCATCTTCCACAGCCTCTTCACGGCTTATCAGAGCTCCCCCTCGGCGGAGCTGGCAACGCGCGGCCGGTACGCACTCCATCACCACGCGCACCTGCGCGAACAGGGGGGACTCGCCACCGTCGCGGAGCGGATTCACCAGGCATCCACCGCCGTGGCAACCACCGGGATCCGACCGTACGCACACGACGGCACAGCCCAAGGAGCACCGCCATGCTGACCGAACAGACCATCATGGTCGCGAACGGCTGCAACCTCAGCTGCACCTACTGCTGGTACGAAGTCGGCTCGTCCCAGTACCTCGACGCCACCCTTTCCCCCGAGCACTACCAGGGCTGGTTCGCCGCCTGCGCCGCTGAGGGACGTTTGAGCAGCATCTCGATCACCGGCGGGGAGCCTCTGCTGCGCACCGACATCGGTGAACTGGTGGACGTCGCCGGCGCATACGCAGATCATGTGGCGCTGTTCACCAACGGCACCCTGCTGACTTTGGACCTGGCGGCGCGACTCGCCGAGGCCGGCTGCGAAGTGCACGTCAGTCTCGATCACGTCTCGGGCGGCATCGCGGACAAGGTCCGCGGAGGCACCCGTGCCAGCCTGCGGAGCCTGGACCTTCTCGCCTCGGCTGGAGCGTCCACCGTCCAGGTCTGCGTCGTCATGACCAGCCGCAACTGGAGGGACGTGGAGCACATCGCCGCACGCGTTGCGGAACGCGGCTTCACCCTCGAACTAATACCCGTGGGGGTCCCCCACACCCACCCGCTCAGCCTGATGACCCTCGCCACCGGCGAGCGTGAGCAGCTTCGGGCACTGCTCGAACGGATCAGCACCCAGCTCGACAGGCCGCTCTACTACGGGCGCCTCGGACGCTACCTGGCCTCCGGCGTCCTGCCCCGAATCGGCTCCTGCCACGCGGGGGAGAGCGGCGTGTTCATCAACGCGGACGGCGACATCCAGATCTGCGCCCAGCGTAACGCCACCTCTCTGGGCAACATCCGCAGCAGCACCCCTGCCGACGTCCTGGCTGCCAAGCGCACCGAACTCGCCCTGCGCCCGGCCGGGCCCTGTGCCTCGCTCGACTGCCTGGTCCTCACATGACGCCCTCACCCACCTTGCGAGGAGAGAAACCATGAAAATCCCCATGGCGAACCGGCTGTGGGCGCTGGGAAGTGTCTCCTTCTTCAGCGACTTCATCTTCGGAGCCACCTTTATCTTCGTCATGCAGGAAGGCGGGGTCACCGCAGATCTCATCGGCGTCTACGTCGCCGGCACCGTCGTCGTCAGCCGACTCGTCGAGGCACCCAGCGGGGCCTGGGGCGACCGCTACGGCCAACGCGGCCTGATCATCCTCGGACTGCTGCTCTGGGGAGCCGGTTTCCTGCTCTTCGCACTCACTCCACACCCGCTGTTCTACGTACCGGCCCTGCTGCTGTGGTCATCGGGCGCCGCATTGTACTCCGGCGCCCCGACCTCACTGGTCGTCAACTCCCTCAGGGAGGCCGGTAACGCCGACGTCGTGCCGCGCGTGCTGCGAGGTGACCAAGTCACACGTTGGCTGGCTTCCGCGGCGGGCGCGGCGACCGTGGCCCTGGCCGGAACACGAGTCCCACCGGCTGAGATCGTGCTGGTGGCAGGATGCCTGCTTGTTGCTGCCGCACTGTGGGTGGCGCTGACCTGGCCACGGTCCGGCGGAGACCGTCAACTGGGCGTCACCAGAAACATGTTGGATGGCATCCGGGCCACCGTGACGGGTGCGAGACTGGGGGTCCTGTGGCTCACGCTGGTCTACTCAGCCGCAATTTCTGTACTGATCATGTCGTGGCAGCCGGTGGTCGCGGGATTCCCGGAATTCGGCGGTAGCAGGGCGAGTGCTCTGGGGCTGACGCTTCTGCTGTTCTCACTCACGGCCGCGCTCGGGGCCTGGCTGGGGCGGCGTCCGAAGGCGCTGCGCGCCGAGTATGCCGTCCTGGCGTCGGTGATCTGCCTCCTGGGCTTCCTCCTCCTTGTCGGTGGCGGCGTCCCTCGCACGGCTGTGGGCTACCTCGGCGCCGAAGTACTGGTCGGCACGGGCGGTACGTTGCTGGCTGTCCACTCGCACGCTGTGATCCCCGATGAGCTGCGCAACACCGTCACCTCCATGCTGAGCACCGCGGCCGGGTTGAGCATGGCGGCCGCCGATCTGGTCTTCGGCTACCTGTGGGATGCCTTCGGACCGGTCCGGGCGTTGCACTACTGCGCCTGGGGGCTATTGGCCCTCACCGCCCTTCTGGCCCTTTGGACCCTCATCCCGCGGGAGCCGCACGACGAAACCGCCGAGATGTCCCCTCTGCACTCCACACACACGTAAGGAGACGAACATGGCCGATCCGACCACTGTCGAAATCTCAGGCTGGCTCGTCCGCGACAAAGGCACCCACTACCTGATGACCGACCACGGATGGTACGAACTGCCCGGGCTGGAAAGGGACATGCTGCGCTCTCGGGGTATCACTGTGGAGAGCCCGGTACTGGTGACCGGGAAGCCCAAAGGCCCCGCCGCACTGGAGACAGTGGAGATCAAGGGCGCCGCCACGGAGACCAGCCCGGTCCCGGCACCCGACCAACCCGGCGTTCCGAAGACCTCACCACGCAGACCACACTTCGCAGTGCACCCCGTCCCCCACCTGCATATCGCCAGCCGGCTACGCGGCATCGTCCACCAATGGCTCAGGGGCAAGACGTTTCCTGAGGTCGTGTTCCCCAGCGTATGGACGCAATCAGAGGAGTACGGCGCCGAGGAATTCGGGCTGACCCACTCTGAACTCAATACAGAAACCTCCGGTCGGCTCAAACTGCTGCAGTCTCCGGAATTCCCCCTGTGGACGGCGCTGGCGGAGGGACTGGACCGCGCCTTCAGCTTTGGTCGATGCTTCCGCTACGAGGGCAACCCTCGTCCCGGCCACCACGGTGACTACCTGCTGGAGTTCGAACAGCTCGTGATCGCCCGCAGGTTCACCACGCTCGAGGAGATGATGGGGCTCGCCGAGGATCTCATCGTGACCCTGTGCCAGGAACTGGACTACGACATCGACAAGTCCGACTTCCACCGGGTGGCACCCCCAGGGCTCGCCCCGGATTCGCTCGCAGACGGCCTCAGCATCGAGGACGTCACCCTCTTCACCGTGCCCTCCAGCTGGAACACCCGCGCCCGGCAGGTCCTCAAGGAACGGCTGCAGACCGCAGGAGCGCGCGTCCACGGCCTCGAAAGCTCCCTCCCTGCCGAAGGCACCGAGGAGCGCTGGGCCGTGGAACTGGGCCACGACCCCACACAGGCACGCCGCATCCTGGACATCGCAGTCGGTCATGCCTCATCCACCACGTCAGCGACCGGCATGAACGCGGCGACACTGCAGTGGAACCCCACGTGGAATCTCTTCCCCACGCTGAGATGGCGTGCGGATGAGGGAGCCGACAGTCGGCACGACACACGTTCCGTCACTTCCCGAAGAATAACGGCTGCTGATGGAACGGTGTGCATCGCCGATGCCGAGCTTTATCTCGCAGGCCGAGAGGTGGTCCATGTGCGCGAATTCTCAGACGCCGACCAGTTCAAGGAGAACCTTCGGCTCGCGGGCGTGGAGCACACGGCGCACTGGTACTCCTATCTCAACCGTGCCCTGCCCCAGTCGCCACCGGGCGCGGTGGGCATCTACATAGGCTGGGAACGCCTGTTGTCCGTCCTGACCGGCATGGAGTCAGCTGCGCAGATGCAGCTCTTCCCCCGCCACGGAGACGGAAGAGCGACGACAGCCACCGGGCCTGAATAGGCCCGCTGCTGCCCTTCCCGCAGCAGCGGTGACACAGCGAAGACCATGGGCCGGTCCGGCAACGCAACGCACAGCACAGCACAGCACAGCACGCGAGAGATCTCCACCACCCGGACCTCGGTCTGCCCGTACGCGCGGTGGTAATGCTCGGAACCCGGCGGTGTCCATACGACCCGGTTGGGCGGTGCGATCCGCGTGCCGCGCTCCGTGGTAGTGGCAAGAACGCCCACCGAGGGATACAGCAACTGCCCCTCGGTGTGGCGGTGGGGTGCCACACCGCCTCCATGAGCGAGCAGCCCGCGCTTGTCCCTGATCGCGGTGACGAGTTGAGACTTCCGGCGTATGTCAGGCACGGCCTCGAGCCCACCGATCGGACTACGCGCTCCAGGGGCATCGCCCTTGCGCGGGTGCCGCGGCGGGGACAGCCTCTACCGCCACCGAGGCCCTATACGCCGTAATCGTTGTGCAGCATTGAGCACAACGGCATGGGATTTTCTTATTTACGATCCCTCGGATGGTCTATATGGCGCCGGGTCGCCCGCCTCTACGCTTCGAATACCTGAACAGCCATCCGCCTATCTGCCGGTGGTCACTGGACCGGGGACTGCCGGCACCGGAGGAAGACTCCTCCATTCATTCGGCACCGGTCTGCAAAGGAGCTGTTCTCGATGAACCGTCCAGCGAAGATGGGCCTGCTCTCCGCCGCTACTCTGCTGACGCTCCCCATGCTCAGCGCGCCGACGTTCACCACGCCCACTCTGGCAGCATCCGCCCGGGCCGGGGCCTGCTCCTCCGTCCAGATGGAGCAACTGCATTCTCTCCAAGGCGAGTTGGACAAACTCGCCATCGGTAAACAAGCCGGCCGGGCGCAGTACTGGTACGTCGACCCCGACCAGTGCAAAATCTCTGTCGCGGTACTCGGAGGCGCCGACGACGTGGCCACCCGGCAGTTCGTCACCACAGCGACGACAACACCGGGCCTGGCTGCCGTCACCGAAATCGGCCAGGCCGTCTCGTCGTGGGTCGCCAAGGTCCCGGCCCCCGAAGCGGCCAGGTCAAGCCACCTGGCCGGCACCTACTACGGTGGCAGTGCGATCTACAGCGGCACCAGCGGCACTGTCTACGAGTGCACCAGCGGCTTCAACAACTATCACCCCGGCACCGCGACGACCGCCGGTCACTGTGGCGCCGCCGCATCCACCTGGTACGACGGACACGGTGCCCAGCTCGGCACCGTCAGCTCGTACAAGTTCCCCGGGGCCGACTGGGCCGTCATCCAGCCCACATCCGGTTGGACCCTCTCCAACTATGTGGAGGTCAACGGTGGCGAATTGAACATCTACGGCTTCTCGCAGCCCCAGTTGAACCAACCGGTCTGCGGAACCGGCGCCACCACCGGTCAGCAGTGCGGCAAAGTCATCGCCACCAACGTGACCGTCAACTACCCGGACGGTGCTGTCACAGGGCTCGCCGAGAGCAGCCAGAGCGGCAACGGCGGCGACTCCGGCGGGCCGGTCTACCAGGGCCCCACCGGGCCCAACGGCGTCGGACTCATCAGCGGCGGCCCGGCCGGCGGAGGATCCCCCACCTTCTTCCAGCCCCTGAACTTCTGAAGACGCCCACGGCCCTGCTGAAGGGGGCGGCCCGGCGGTCTGTCAACCGCCCCACGGTTTCTACCCGGGAACTGCTGGCCGGGCGAGGGGGCCGACGGGAGGGCATCCGGTTCGGCATCGGACGCATCCTCTCCGCGACCACCTGCGCACCCATCCGGACGTCGCCGCCTACGCCCGGCTCAAACGGCGAGCGGCAGCGGAGTACGGGGACGACCGGGACGCCTACAGCGCCGCCAAGACCTTCTGCGCGACCGGGCTTCCGCAGGGCAGCCGTCCCCATGCCTGGCGCGGCGGCCGGAGGCCAGCCGATCCGGCGGAACGTGATCGTTGTCGGAAACCCTCTCCCCGGAAGTGTCACTGTGATGAAGTGGCCTTCCGTGTCCGATCCCGGGAAGGCCGGCCGTGTCCAGAACGCCACAAGAGATCTTCGAGAGCTACCTCTACGCCGGCACGCTGACCCGGAACGCCGATGCCCTCGCCGAGAACTTCACCGCGGACGCCGTCTTCGAAGCACCGCTGATGCCGGCCGGCGCCGCCTTCCCCAAACGGTTGGTGGGTCGCGAGGAGATCCGTAGCGCCATGGCGGCGTACTACGCGCGACCGGTGAACGAGCACCGCTCGCCGAACCTTGAGAAGTCCGGGTACGTGCTGCACACCACCTCCGACCCCGACGTGTTCATCGCCGAGATCGACACGGTCTTCGACGGGGACGGAGTGGACACGTCTGTCTCGCTGGTACAGATCTTCCGCATCCGCGACGGGAAGATCGCACGACTGCGTGACTACTTCGCGCCCGAGCTGATGAGCTGAGGCTTCCGAAGGGGCAAGTGATCACTGGGTTCCAACAACCTTGGCACATCGGTTCCGACAACCGTGTCACGCGCCATGAAAACGGCCGGGCCAACACGGATCACCGGTTCCAACCATCGCGTCTCGGCACATGGGCTGTTCCTCGCATGGCGGGAAAGCGGTGGGGCCGCGGCGTCGACCGTCCGATGAGAATGTCGGCGATCCGTAGGCGATGTGTCGGTGGCCGTCGGAACCATGGGGGCGTTGCCCCGCAGGGCAGCCGCAACCGCCTTCGCCAGCAGGGAGCCCCGCCGTGACGTCCACGCCCTCCACTTCGCCCTGGGATGTTCAACGGCTGCCGCGTGCCGATGGCAGCGTCTTCCTGGTCACCGGCGGCAACGCCGGCATCGGGTACTTCGTCGCGGAGCAGTTGTCGGCCACCGGGGCCACCGTCGTGCTGGGCAGCCGGAATCCCACGAAGGCCGAGGCCGCGATGGCCTCGATCCGTGCGCGAGTCCCCGGAGCACGGGTGCGGGCCGTGCGGCTGGACCTCGCGGACCTCTCGTCGCTCGCAACGGTGGCGGGAGCACTGGACGTGGAACGCCTCGACGCGGTGGTCCACAACGCCGGCGTCGCGCTCGACGACCCGCCGCGAAGGGAGACGGCGGACGGTCACGAGCTCATGTTCGGCACGAACCACCTGGGGCACTTCGCGTTGACCCGGTGGCTCATGCCGCTGCTGTCGGCCGCGCCGGCAGCCCGCGTGGTGACCATGGGCAGCTTCGCGGCCAAGTCCGAGCGCCTCGATCCGGACGATTTGCAGTCCCGGAAGGGCTACCGGCCCAAACGCGCCTACGGGCGCTCCAAGCTGGCGCAGATGTACTTCGGCGTCGAACTCGACCGCCGGCTGCGCGCCGCCGACAGCACGGTGGCCAGCGTGGTGGTCCATCCCGGCGGCGCGCTGGATGCCCTCACCCCGTCACGACCGCCGCTCCCTGCGCGAACGATCGGCGCACGGCTGAGCACGGCGCCCGCGGCGCTCCTCCTCCAAGGCAAGGACGCCGGCGCATGGCCAGCGGTGCGGGCCGTACTGGATGTGGATGTGCGTGGAGGTCAGCTGTGGGGACCACGCGTCTTCGGTCTGCGCGGCGAGCCCCGACGCGAACCGATGTGGAACCACCTCGCGGACGCCTCCGTCGCGGCGCGGTTGTGGGAGGCGAGCTGTGAGCTGACCGGCCTCGACCCCGATGTCGTCCCTGGATAGCGGCGGCCACAAGCGCATCAACCCGATCCGGCCGCGCGCCGTAGCTTACTGATCTTGCTCATCAATCGGTCGATTCATCAAACAGCTGCATCCCCCGCCAGTAGGCGAGATTGTGCCAGGTGGTGAGGGTGACGGGGTGGTCATCGCCCAGTACCCGCGCCCGGTCGACGAGGAGCTCGGCGAAAGCGGCCGCGGCTCCGGCCGCATCCCCCGCCTCACCCTGGCAATGGGCGAGATTGTGCCGGGTGGTGAGGGTGGAGGGGTGGTCATCCCCCTGCACCCGCGCCCGGTCGACGAGGAGCTCGGCAAAAGCGACCGCGGCCCCAGCCGCATCCCCCGCCCTCCCCCGCCAGTAGGCAATATTCCCCCGCGTGGTGAGGGTGTCGGGGTGATCCGCCCCCAACACCCGCACCCGGTCGACGAGGAGATCGGTGTAGGCCGCCGCGGCTCCGGCCGCATCCCCCGCCTCACCACGCCAACGGGCGACATGGAGCCGGGTGGCGATCGTGGAGGGGTGGTCATCCCCCTGTACCCGCGCCCGGTCGACGAGGAGCTCGGCGAAAGCGACCGCGGCCCCAGCCGCATCCCCCGCCCTCCCCCGCCAGTAGGCAATATTCCCCCGCGTGGTGAGGGTGTCGGGGTGATCCGGCCCCAACACCCGCACCCGGTCGGCGAGGAGATCGGTGTAGGCCGCCGCGGCTTTGGCCGCACCCCCCGCCTCACCCTGCCAGTAGGCGAGATTGTGCCGGGTGGTGAGGGTGTCGGGGTGGTCATCGCCGAGCACGCGCACCATGTGCTCCAGCAGCTCGGCGAAGGCGGTCGCGGCTCCGGCCGCATCCCCCGCCTCACCCCGGAAGTGAAGGGCATTGCCCCGGGTGGTGAGGGTGTCGGGGTGGTCCGGTCCCAGCACCCGCACCATGTGCTCCAGCAACTCGGCGAAGGCGTCCCTGGCTGCGGTGGCATCCTCCGCCTGACCCCGCATGCGGGCGAGTTCTCCCCGGGTGGTGAGGGTGTCGGGGTGGTCATCGCCGAGCAGCCGCACCTTTTGCTCCAGCAGCTCGGCGAACGCAGTGTCAGCCCCGGCCGCATCCCCCGCCTCACCCCGGAAGCGGGCGAGGTTGTGCCGGGTGGCGAGGGTGACGGGGTGGTCCGGTCCCAGCACCCGCACCATGTGCTCCAGCAACTCAGTGAGGGCGGCCGCGGCTCCGGCCGCGTCCCCCGCCTCGCCCCGGAAGCGGGCGAGGTTGTGCCGGATGGCGAGGGTGACGGGGTGGTCATCGCCGAGCACGCGCACCATGTGCTCCAGCAGCTCGGCGAAGGCAGTGGCAGCCCCGGCTACGTCCCCCGCCTCACCCCGAAAGCGCAAGAGTTCGCCCCGGATGGTGAGGGTGAAGGGGTGGTCCGGCCCCAGACGGCCGTGGGCGACACTGGCCATGTGGTGGAAATGCTCGATGGCGGCGGCAACTTGGCCGGTATGGCCCAGGCTGTAGCCGGCGTGGAAGAGCACCCCATGGACACCGTCGGACTGGTACAAGGCGTCTTCGGCGTGGCCGGTGAGGGCGGTGGTGTTGGCGCGCAGGTTCTGGGCGATCGCGCTATCGCGTTCGATGTCGGGCCAGGCGGCCATCAGGGCGTCGGCGGCGGCACGGGCGGTTTCGTCGTACACCTGGGAGGTGAGGGTGTCCCGGGCTGCACGTTGGATGAGCTGGTGAATACGTATGGCTTGGTGGGGGATGTCAGGGGCGTGGTCGATGAGGTTGAGGAGGTGCAGGGCCCGCAGCGCGTCCCTGACATCCCGGTCCGTCACGTCGCCGCTGTAGCCCTGGTCAGGCGTCGTCTCGGTGCGGTGCTGGGCGAGATAGCGCCGAGCTGGCCGACTGGTCAGGACATCCTGGGAAATACCGTTGCCATCCAGCATGGCGGCGAGTTGGAGTGCTGGGCGGGCCAGGCCGACGGGCCGGAGGGCGTCGGCGCGCTCGATGGACAGCGACCATGTGGTGGCTACGGCGGTGGTCTGGTCGTCCGGCAGGGTGCCGGGCTCGGGCACGCTGCCGAGCTCGGTGGTGCGCTCAGCGAGGCGGCGGCGGTAGCTGGCGCAGTGGGTGTGAGCGCACCCGGGGCAGTCGATGGGGATGTCGGCTTCGATGATGTACGCGGCGGCCTGTGACAGGGCCAGCGGCAGGTGGCCGAGATCCTGGGCCAGTGCCTGGATCTCGGCCGGGTGGTCGTGCCGCCCGTGCTCGGCAAGGAACCCGCTCAGGTAGGTGGCTGCCTTCTCGGGCGTGAACACGCCGAGATCGATCCGGTGTCCGGGCACGGCGACGTCGCGTCGGCGCGTGGTGACCACCGTACGGCCGTGCGGGTTCTTCGCGGGCCAGAGGTCGGTCATGTCGGCGGGATCGGTGACATCGTCCAAGACGACCAGCCACCGGCAGGCCGGTTCGGAGCGCGACGGGCTGGGCTCCAGCCAGCTCCTGAACGCCTGTGCGGAGCGCTCGGGATCACCGGGTTCCGCGGCAAGCAACTCTTCAGCGGCCTGGGCGTAGGTGGAGATGATGGCGTGCCGGCTGCTGGCGCTGACCCAGACCAGTACGTCCAGTTCTCCTGTGTTCCGCGCCTCCCGGGCATAGTGGGCAGCGAGCTGGGTCTTGCCGACCCCACCGGTGCCACGCAGTACCTGGCACAGCACGGCCGTGCCGCCGCCGGTCACCGCTGCCCGTAGCTGCTCGATCTCGTCCCGTTCCTGGAAGGCCGCTGCTTCGCGGGGGATGACGCCGACCTGGTGAGGCCAGGGCGCCGGAGTTCGCGGCGCGGCGTAGTAGGCGACCCGGCCGCCGTCGGCCACGTAGGCGACGGCCAGGCTGTGGTCACGGGCGTGGGAGGTGACGCTTCCCGGTAGCTGAGTGGTGGGAGGCGGACGGGTGGGGGTGGGCTGGTGATGGCCGGGTCCGTTCAGCCCTGGGACGGATCCGGCACTGGAGGGGTGCCGGTATGCGCCCCTCCAGAGATCATCCCAGCCGCGATCGAACCCCCGTCTGCGCGAACATCCATGTTGCCGCCCACTGCCAGGCCACCCGGCCCGGCAGTCGTGGCGCCCCGCGGGGCATGCTGCGCGAGCAGGCCGCGCAACTGGTCGGCCGCCTGGTCACGTTCGCGTTCGCTCAGGCTCTCCAGCACTGTCTCGATACGAGCCTGCCAGGACCCCTCCAAGCGGATCCGGGCCCGCTCGGTATCGGCCGGGTCCGCGGCCTGGATGTCGGCCCTGGTCTGGTCCAAGCGCTCCAGTTCGTCCAGCTCGCGCTGCGCGTCGCCCCGGCCCAGCCAGCGGGCAACCGCCTGACGCACTCCAGCCCACGCGTCCGTCCCTGCCGCTGCCACCACTGCCGTACCACCGGACGCGGCCAGCGCGGTCAACACTTGATCGAGCATCCTGCCCTCCCCGTGTCGAGACTGCTGTCCGGACCGTAGCGCCGCACAGGGCGTTCTCGCAGAGACTTGCCGCAACACAGTCCTGCATCTCCGGCGGTTCCGAAAAGGGGCCCGATCGCCGTGTCCCGCGTGACTCCCCCGGGCTCAGTCTTGATCCGCCTCGTCGTGGTGAATCTGCTGCAGCGGACGCAGCCCAGGAGCCGGGGACTGCAGATCGCCGGCGTTCGCCAGCGCCCGGGGGTTCGGCACGGTGACCGTGGCAAGGTTCAGGCGTGCGTCCATGCCGAGGTTCACCTCCTCGGAGGGGCGCACATGGAACCGGAACAGCGGGGTCGGGCCGCGCCGACCCAGGCGACGAGAGTGTCCGCCGGCAGCCGGGGCGTGGCGTTTCATACGGCGAAGAGGCGGGCGGCGTTGTCGTGGCAGACGGCGCGCAGCCAGTCGTCGCCCAGCCGCAGCCGGGCCAGGGACTCCAGGGCGTGGTGGTAGGTGTAGGGGATGTTGGGGAAGTCGGTGCCCAGGAGGGTGCGGTCGGCGAGCTCCCGCAGGCGGGCGGTCTCCCGGCGGGGGAACGGGGAGACGGCTTCGGTGAAGTCGGTGAAGGCCATCGTCGTGTCCAGATATACGCCGGGATGGCGGGTGGCGAGGTCGAGGAAGTCGCTGTATTCGGGGAGTCCCATGTGCGCGACGACCAGGCGTGTCCCGGGGTGGCGGCGCAGCAGGCGGGCCATGGGACCGGGGCCGGTGTGGGCGCCGGGGGCGGGTCCCGAACCGCAGTGGGCGACGACGGGGATGCCCCGGCTCGCCAGGTGGTCCCAGACAGGGTCGAGGAGCGGGTCGTTGGGGTCGTACCCGCCGACTTGCAGGTGGGCCTTGAAGACCCGGGCGCCCTGCTCGACGGCGCGGCGCACATAGCGGGCCGCTTCGGGTTCGGGGAAGAAGGTGGCGGTGTGCAGGCAGTCGGGGTGGCGGGCGGCGAAGCCGGCGGCCCAGGAGTTGAGCCAGGCGGCCATGCCGGGCTTGTGCGGGTAGAGCATGGCGGTGAAGCGGCGCACGCCGAAGGCGCGCAGCCTGGCGACGCGTTCGTCCTCGCCGGTGCGGTAGGTGATGGGCCACGGCCGGGCGGTGAGCGGGCCCGCGGCGTCGAAGTAGGCCCACACCTTGCGCATGACCCGGTCGGGCATGAAGTGGGTGTGGACGTCGATCAGTCCGGGCAGCCCGAGCTCCTGCCAGAAGCGCCTCACGTGCTTCTGCTCCGCGCCGGTGGGCTGCCGCGTGGGCGAAACGTCGGTGGTCATGGACCTCATCCTGCCGCGAGCCTCCGCACTGCGGCAGGACGGGACCCATCACAGGGCAGGGGGTGCCCTCCTCCCGGGCCTCGCGCCCCGCTCACTTCACGAAGTCGTCCACGACCTCGGGCGGCCAGGTGCCGACCTTGAGCACGCCCATCGAATAGGCGCGGGAGACGAGCGCGGTGCGGTTGCGCACCTTCAGCTTCCGCAGCAGACAGGTCACGTGGTATTCGACGCCGTGCGGGCTGAGGAAGAGGCGCGAGGCCAGGGGGACGGTGGATATACCGGCGGCGATGCCCTCGAGGATGCGGGCGTCCATGGCGGAGAGGACCTTTTTCCGGTTGGTGACGATCCGGGGCTCCTCGGTGCCTCCGGTGGTGGGCATCATGACCATGACCGCGTTCGTGCCGGGCAGGCCGCCGCTCACCGCGATCGCGGTGAGGGGAACGGTGAAGGCGGACTCGTCGCCGGGGCGTACCGCGATGACAGGGGTGACGAAACGCTGGTGCTTGCCTTCGAGCAAGTGGGAGAACTGACGCAACAGCGGCTGCTGGACGCTCGGGTGCACCACATCGCGGATGCTGCGGCCGCACAGTTCCTCCGACGAGCGGTTGAACTGCTGGAAGAACTCCTGGTTCGCCTGCCGGATGGTCAGGGCCGCGTCGAGCCCCGCCACGCACATGCCTTGCCGGTCGGGCTGGTGCGCGTCCGCGCCGCCGGCCCGGCCCATCGAGCCGTCGCCTGTCTCCAGGGCGGCCGAATCGATGAGTGTGGGGGCTGAATTCAGCAAAGGAAGATCCCCTTCGTGAAACTTCGCGTTCAGGTGGGATGAATTGGAAGGCTAGTTACCTGTCCACCGGCTAAGCAACGACCGCCATACCGGGGGCACTTAAACCTGCGGCTCCGCCGCGGGAGGGTTCGGCCGAAATCGCGCCAATGGCCATGCCTTTGCGCCACATTCGGGGCTCATCACCACCACCCGTGCGCGGAGGGTTACTGTCCGCGACGGTTCGTCCATCGAAGAACGCCTGCCCACCACGCCCGACGCACCCCAGGAACGCACGGAACGAGGGCACACCACTTCTCTTTTCACCTTCTCGAAACACATCACGAATTCCCGTGGTAACTACTCGCCGGGCCCACCGGCGCCGGGGAACTCGGCGCCCGCCGCGTGGGGCACCGGCCGCGGGGCACCGGGCCGCGGGCGGCGGAGTCTACGGATTTCCCGGCAACTGACGTGAGATCAAAGGTGAGTACGGCCAGCCGACCCGCAAGGGGGCGTGCTCGACGCGCGCCCGCCACCGCCGAAAGGGAACCCATGGACTCCGCCCGACGGCCGATCCTCTTCGTCAGCCTCCCGGAGAGCGGTCTGCTCAACCCGCTGCTCGTACTGGCGGGTGAGCTCTCCCGGCAGGGGGTGGAGGACCTCTGGTTCGCCACCGACGAGCCGCGGCGCGACGACGTGAAGCGCATCGCCGAGCGTTCCCCGGTGGAGTTCGCCTCCTTGGGCGAGGTCGTCTCCGAGCTGTCCGCGGTGACCTGGGACGACAGCGTCTACCGCGAGGTCACCCAGTCCTCACGCTTCAGGGCGCACCGCGCGGTCATCAAGCAGTCCTACAAGCCCGGTCTGCAGGATGTGAAGTACCGCCGGCTCGAAGCCGTCGTCAACGAGGTGCGGCCGGCGCTGATGGTCATCGACTGCATCAGCGGCTTCGCGATCGACCTGGCCGTGGCCCGGGGGATCCCCTTCGTGCTGAGCGTGCCGTTCCTGCCGAGCAATGTCCTGACGTCCCACACCCCTTTCGGGAAGAGCTACACCCCGAAGGGCTTCCCGGTCCCCCACACCGGGCTGTCGGCCCGGATGAGCCTCGCCCAGCGCGTCAGCAACGAACTGTTCAAGATCCGGACCCTGGCGATGTTCTGTACCCCCGAGATGGGCAGGGTCATGGCGCAGGACAACCGGCGGCGCAAGGCGCTCGGTCTCCCCCCGGTCAGCTCGATGACGAGGATCGAGAAGGCCGAGATGATCCTGTGCAACTCGATCGCGGAGCTGGACTACCCCTTCACCGTCCCCGACAAGATGCGGCTGGTGGGCGCGATGGTCCCGCCGCTCCCGGAGGCCCCGGACGACAAGGACCTCAAGGGCTGGCTGGACGCCCAGTCCTCCGTCGTCTACATGGGACTCGGGACCATCACCCGGCTGACCCGGGCGGAGGTCGGCTGCATGGTGGAGGTCGCCCGCCGGCTCGAGGGCCGGCACCAGGTGCTGTGGAAGCTGTCCAAGGAGCAGCAGCGCCTGCTGCCGCCGCAGGAGTCGCTGCCGGCCAACCTCCGCATCGAGAGCTGGGTCCCGTCCCAGCACGATGTCCTCGCCCACCCGAACGTGAAGGTCTTCTTCACCCACGGCGGCGGCAACGGCTTCAACGAGGGCGTGTACTTCGGCAAGCCGCTCGTGGTCCGGCCGCTGTGGGTGGACTGCTTCGACCAGGCGGTCCGCGGCCGGGACTTCGGCATCAGCCTGACCCTGGACCGGCCGCAGACCCTGACCGTCGGCGATGTCGTCGACAAGCTCACCCGAGTGCTGAACACCCCCTCCTTCACGGAGAAGGCCCAGCGGCTCGGGGCCCTGCAGCGCGCGGCGGGCGGCCGCGAGACCGCCGCCTCGCTGCTCCTCGGGCTCCCGGCCCTGGCCTGAGGACAACACCCCCGAGCACCCGGACCATTCGAGAAGGAAGAGACCGACGATGTCGTTCAAGTACCCCGTGTCCAGGCCGGCCCTGGACGGCAAAGAGCTCGAGTACGTCACCGCCACCGTCAGCGACGGCTGGATATCGTCCCAGGGTCCGATGATCCAGCGCTTCGAGCGCGCCTTCGCGGACTACAACTCCATCGCGCACGGCGTCGCCTGTTCCTCCGGGACCGCCGCCCTCACGCTGGCTCTGCGGGCCCTTGGCATCGGCCCGGGCGACGAGGTGATCGTGCCCGAGTTCACCATGATCGCCTCCGCGTGGGCGGTCACGTACACCGGCGCGACGCCCGTCTTCGTCGACTGCGCGGACGATCTGAACATCGACGTCACCCGCATCGAGGAGAAGATCACCCCTCGGACGAAGGCGATCATGCCCGTCCACATCTACGGCCGGCGCTGCGACATGGACGCGATCATGGACATCGCGTTCCAGCACAACCTGCGCGTCGTCGAGGACTCCGCCGAGGCCCACGGCATCCGCCCGGTCGGCGACATCGCCTGCTACTCGCTCTTCGCCAACAAGATCATCACGTCGGGCGAGGGCGGCATCTGCCTCACCGACGACCCCAAGCTGGCAGGGCAGTTGGAGCACCTGCGCGCCATGGCCTTCACCAAGGACCACAGCTTCCTGCACAAGAAGGTCGCCTACAACTTCAGGATGACGGCCATGCAGGCCGCCATCGCCCTGGGCCAGGTCGAGCGGCTGGACGAGATCCTTCAGACGCGCCGGGCGATGGAGAAGCGCTACGACGAAGGTCTCGCCGACGTCCCCGGAATCACCCTGATGCCGCCGCGGGACGTGCTGTGGATGTACGACATCCGGGCCGAACGCCGCGAGGAGCTCCGGGCGTTCCTGACCGACCAGTCCATCGAGACCCGGCTGTTCTTCAAGCCGATGAGCCGGCAGCCCATGTACTTCCACCCCGACTGGCCCTCGCTCAAGGCGAACGTCTTCGCCGAGGACGGGCTCTACCTGCCCACGCACACCGGACTGACCGCCGCCGACCAGGACTTCGTGATCGGCAAGGTCCGCGCGTTCTACGGCGTCTGACCGCAACGCCCGAAAGGGGACATCCGCACATGACACAGGCCGAACCGCAGGTGGTCGACTTCCCGCTGCGCAAGCCCGGCGTGGCCTTCCCGCCCCCGGGTTACGCGGGCTACCGCGAGCAGCAGGGACTGGTCCTCTCGCACCTGCCCAACGGCGACCGGGTCTGGCTGGTCACCCGGCACGAGGACGTACGCGCCGTACTGACCGACCCGAGGATCAGCTCCAACCCCGAGCACCCGGGCTTCCCGAACGTCGGCGAGAGCCTCGGGGTGCCCAAGCAGGACCAGATCCCGGGCTGGTTCGTGGGGCTGGACTCCCCGGAGCACGACCGGTTCCGCAAGGCTCTCATCCCGGAGTTCACCGTCCGGCGCGTCCGCGCGATGCGCCCGGCGATCGAACGCACGGTGGACGAGCGCCTCGACGCGATGCTGGCCGCGGGCGACTCCGCCGACCTCGTCGCCGACTTCGCGCTGCCCATCCCGTCCCTGGTGATCTCCTCGCTGCTCGGGGTGCCCTCGGCCGACCGCGACTTCTTCGAGTCCAGGACGCGCACCCTGGTCGCCATCCGCGCCTCGACCGACGAGCAGCGCCAGGCCGCCGCCAAGGATCTGCTGCGCTACATCAACCGGCTGGTGGGCATCAAGCAGAAGTGGCCCGCCGACGACCTGGTCAGCAGGCTGCTGGCCACCGGCGTGATCGCCCCGCACGAGATGTCGGGCGTGCTGATGCTCCTGCTCATCGCCGGTCACGAGACGACGGCCAACAACATCGCGCTGGGCGTGGTCACCCTCCTGACGAACCCCGAGTGGATCGGTGACGACCGGGCCGTGGAGGAGACACTGCGCTTCCACTCGGTCGCCGACCTGGTCTCCCTGCGGGTGGCGGTCGAGGACGTGGAGATCTCCGGACAGCTCGTCAAGGCGGGCGAGGGCATCGTGCCGTTGGTGGCCGCGGCCAACCACGACGAGAACAGCTTCGAGTGCCCCCACATGTTCGACCCGTCCAGGTCCGCCCGGCACCACGTCGCCTTCGGCTACGGCGTGCACCAGTGCCTCGGGCAGAACCTGGTGCGCGTCGAGATGGAGATCGCCTACCGGAAGCTCTTCGAACGCATCCCCACCCTCGAACTCGCCGTGCCCGCCGACGGCCTGTCCTTCAAACACGACGGCGTGGTGCACGGCCTGCACGCGCTGCCGGTCCGCTGGTAATCGGCAACCCTTCCGTCCGCCGGGTGTGCCGCAGGCCCCCGGCGGGCCCGATCCATCCCAGGAGAGACATCCCCATGCGTATCACCGCCGACACCAGCCGCTGCGTGGGAGCGGGCCAGTGCGTGCTCAACGCACCACAGGTCTTCGACCAGGACGACGACGGACTGGTCAGCCTGCTCCTCACCGAGCCCGGCGCCGACGAGGAGGCCCGGGTCCGGCTCGCGGCCGGCCTCTGCCCGTCCCGGGCCGTCACCGTGCACGAGGACTGACACCCGCCCAGGGGTGACCCGCCTGCCGCGTCCCCCACCACCCACAGCGCTCGAACCCGGGAGTGAAGGTGCCCGTGCAAACAGATCACACAGATCACTACGCGAACGATCCGACCGCCGAACCCGTGGCCGTCATCGGCATGGCCTGCCGGCTGCCCGGCGGGGCCCACTCCCCCGAGGCCCTGTGGCAGCTGCTCTCCGACGAGGCCCACGCGATGTCCGGCTTCCCGGAGGACCGCGGCTGGGACCTCGGCCGGCTCTTCGACGACGACCCCGACCGCCCTGGCACCACCTACGCACGCGAAGGCGGCTTCCTGCACGACGCCGGCCACTTCGACGCGGGCTTCTTCGGCTTCTCCGACCTGGAGGCGACGGCGACCGACCCCCAGCAGCGTCTGCTCCTCGAAGCCGCCTGGGAGACCTTCGAACGGGCGGGCATCGACCCGACGACCCTGAAGGGCACCCGGACCGGCGTGTTCACCGGCGCCACGCACGGCGGCTACGCCACCGGCTCGCCCCTGAACGACGACCGGCTGGAGAGCATGCTCGCCACCGGGACCGTCGGGAGCGCGGTCTCCGGGCGCCTCGCCCACGCCTACGGGCTGGAGGGTCCCGCGCTCACGGTGGACACCGACTTCTCGTCCTCCCTCGTCGCCCTGCACCTGGCCTGCCGGTCCCTGCGGTCGGGCGAGTCCACGCTCGCGCTGGCCGGCGGCGTCACCGTCATGGCCTCCCCCGCGCCCTTCACCTGGTTCTCCCGGCTGCGCGTGCTGTCCCCGGACTCCCGCTCCAGGGCCTACGCGGACACCGCCGACGGCGCCGCCTGGTCCGAGGGGGCGGGGCTGCTCCTGCTGGAGCGGCTCAGCGACGCCCGGCGCAACGGGCACCGCGTCCTGGCACTCGTACGCGGCTCCGCCGTCAACCAGGACGGGGCCTCCGGCGGGCTCACGGCGCCGAGCGGCCCCGCGCAGCAGCGCGTCATCCACCAGGCACTGGCGGACGCCCGGCTGGCACCGCGGGACATCGACGCCGTGGAGGGCCACGGCACCGGCACACCGCTCGGCGACACCGTCGAGGTCGAGGCGCTCCTCGCCGCGTACGGCAAGGAACGCCCCGAAGAGCGGTCGCTGTGGCTGGGCTCGGTGAAGTCCAACCTCGGGCACACCCAGGCGGCCGCGGGGGTCGTCGGGGTCATCAAGACCGTGCTCTCGATGCAGCACGGCCTGCTGCCCAGGACCCTGCACGTGGACGAACCGCCGTCCGGGGCGGACCGGTCCGACGGCTCGCTGCGGGTGCTGACCGAGGCCCGGCCCTGGCCTCGGGAGAGCGGACGGACGCGCCGGGCCGGGGTGTCCTCCTTCGGACTCACCGGCACCAACGCCCATCTGATCCTGGAGGAGGCACCGGCCGAGGACGGCACGGACACCACCACCGCCTCGGCCGGCGCGGCCCGCGCCCAGGCCCCGGCGCCGACCGGTGCCGCGCCCTGGATCCTGTCCGCCCGCAGCCAGGCGGCACTGCGCGCACAGGCACGGCAGCTGGCCGACCGGGTGGCGGCCGACCTGGGACTGTCCGCCCAGGACGTCGCCCACTCCCTGGCCACCACCCGTGCCCTGCACGGGCACCGGGCCGTCATCAGCGGCTCCGGCCGCGCGGAACTGCTGGCCTCCACCGAGGAACTCGCGACCGGCAAACGGGCCTCCCGGGTCACCGTCGAGGACTCCTCGCCGGGCGGGCTGGCCGTCGTCTTCCCCGGACAAGGCGGCCAGCGGCCCGGCATGGGCCGCGAGGCCGCCAGGGTGTTCCCCGTGTTCGCGGCCGCGCTGCGCGAGGTGTGCGCCGTCATGGACACCCTGCTGGAACGGCCGCTCACCTCGGTGATGTGGGCGGATCCGGACTCCGAGCAAGCGGCCCTGCTCGACGACTGCGTCTACGCCCAGCCCGCGCTGTTCGCCCTGCAGGTCGCCCTCTACCGGCTCTTCGAGTCCTGGGGTGTGGTCCCCGACCGCATGGCGGGACACTCGGCCGGCGAGACCGCCGCCATTCACCTGGCGGGCGGGCTGAGTCTGGAGGACGCCTGCACCCTGACGGTCGCCCGGGGCCGGGCGATCGACTCCCTTTCCGCCGGGTCGATGGTGGCGGCCCGGATCTCCGAGAGCGAAGTGGAACCGTGGCTCGCCGAGTGGCAGGGCGCCGTGGCGATCGCCTCCGTGAACGGGCCGCACTCGCTCGTCCTCTCGGGCCCCGACGCCCCGCTGGCCGCGCTCACGGACCGGCTCAACGCCGCCGGCCACAAGACCCGGCGGGTCGCGGTGAACGGCGCCGCCCACTCGCCGCTCATGGACCCCATCCTGGAGGAATTCGGCGCGGTCGCCCAGACGCTGTCCTATTCCACACCCGTCCGTCCCGTCGTCTCGACCGTCACCGGCAGGCTCCTGACCGCCGAGGACGCCCACGATCCCGACCACTGGGTGCGGCACCTGCGGCACTGCGTGCGCTTCAAGGACGCGGTCGACCGGCTCCGCGACGAACACGTCACCGGATTCCTGGAGCTGGGCCCCCATCCCGTGCTCGCGCCGATGGTCGACGAGTGCCTGGACCCCGCCGGCACCGGCTACGGGGCCGCCATCGTGCCGAGCCTGCACGCCGGCGAGAGCGAACAGCAGGCCCTGCTCACGGCCGTCGCCAGGATGCACGCCCACGGCGTTCCCGTGGACTGGCAGGCGGTACTGCCCGGCGCCCGCTCCGTCCCCCTGCCGACGTACGCCTTCCAACGGCGCCGGTTCTGGGCGGCGTCCACGGGTTACCCGGCCCCCGGGACCGCGGTGGACGGCATGGCGGACGCCGCGGACGGGCCCATGGCCGCCGACGAGCCGCCGAGCCTGGCCGACCGGCTGACCGGCCTCGACGGCCCCGCGCAGGACGCCCTCGTGCTGGGCATCGTCCTCACCGAGGTCTCGGCCGCCCTGGGTATCCAGGAGCTGCACAGCGACGAAGGCGGCCGGGCGTTCCTGGACATGGGCGTCACCTCGGTGAGCGCGATGGAGCTGCGCAACCGGCTCGTCGCGGCCACCGGCATGCGGCTCCCGGTCACGCTCGTCTACGACCACCCCACGCCCGACGCCGTCGTCCGGTTCGTACGCGGCAAGCTCACGGTGCCGGCCGCCGTCCGTGACGCCGCCGCCGTCGTGGCCGAGTTGGAGTCCCTGCTCACGACAGGCACACCGGTCTCCGCGGACACGGCGGCGCGGCTGAAGGCGGTGGCGGCCCGTTGCCGGGCCGACGCGCCCGGCCCCTCCCCGGCCGGCGCGTTCGACCTCTCCTCGGCCAGCGACGAGGAACTGTTCGGCCTGCTGGACGGGGCGATGTGACAGACCCGGGTGGGGGCGACCCACGGGGGACAGCCGCCGGGATCCCTTCCCGGCGGCACTCGGAACACTCATCAGCGGGAGATCAGCCATGAGCGGGCTCGCTTCGCCGACCGCCGCCCGGACAGCCAGGGACCTCATGATCGAGGCGGACTGCGTCAGCAAGGCTTTCGGTTCCCTGCGGGCCCTGGACTCGGTGAGCCTCTCGGCACGCCGCGGCACCGTCCTGGGCCTGCTCGGACACAACGGCGCGGGCAAGACCACACTCGTCAACGTGCTCACCGCCGCCCTGACACCCAGTTCGGGGCGGGCGGCGGTCGCCGGCTTCGACGTCACGCGCGAACCCCGCGAGGTACGCAAACGCATCGGCCTCACCGGGCAGTTCGCGTCGGTCGACCCCCAGCTCTCCGGGCGGGACAACCTCGTCCTGCTGGCCCGCCTCCTCGGCGCGGACCGCCGGTCGGCCCGGGCGAGGGCCGACGAACTGCTGGAGCTGTTCGGCCTCCAGAGCTTCGCCTCACGCCGGCCCGGTACGTACTCCGGCGGGCTGCGCCGCCGGCTCGACCTGGCCGCCTCCCTGGTCGGGCACCCGGACGTCATCTTCCTCGACGAGCCGACCACGGGCCTGGACCCGTCGAGCCGGCTCAACCTCTGGGAGATCGTCGAGGACCTCGTGGCCGGGGGCACCACCGTCCTGCTCACCACGCAGTACCTCGACGAGGCGGACCGCCTCGCGGACTCCATCACCGTCCTCTCGGCCGGCGCGGTGGTCGCCAGCGGCACCGCCGCCGAACTCAAGGCCCAGGTGGGCAAGCGCACCGTCACGGTGACCCCGGACCCCGCGGCCGGGCCGGCCGTGACCTGCGCCGCCCTGCGGCAGGCGGGCCTGGAACCGGTGCCGGACCGGGAGAACGGCACCGTCGTCGTCGCCATCGATACGTCGAAGGACGTCGCACAGGTGATCCGGGCCCTCGACCGGGCGGGCGTCGAGGCCATGGAACTGTCGTTCCGCGAGCCGAGCCTCGACGACGTCTACCTCGCCCTCGCCGAGCGTTCCGCCGGCGTCGCCTCATGAACCTCTTCGCACAGACCGTGGAGACCCCATGACCACACCATCCCTCAGCACGGCGAACCCGGCGCCGCCGGTCCCGGATCCCGCTCCGGGACCGGCGGCGGCCGTCTGGAGCGGCAGCTCGACGGTCACGCAGATCCGGGTGCTCACCGGCCGGTCGCTCCGGGCGCTGGTGACCGACCCCGGGGTGCTCGCCTTCGGCCTGTTCCAACCGGTGATCATCCTGTTCATCCTGACCCAGGTCTTCGCCGGCATGGGCAAGTCGACCCACTTCCCCGCGGGGGTCAGCTACCTCGACTTCGTCATGCCGGCGATTCTGGTGGACAACGCGGTGCAGTCCGCCGTCCAGTCCGGGATCGGTGTGGTGGACGACCTCAAGAACGGCATGGTCTCCCGGCTGCGGTCCCTGCCCATCCACCCCGCTTCGCTGCTCATCGCCCGGAGCCTGGCGAACCTGGTCCGGGCCACGATCCAGATCGCCATCGTCATCGTCCTGGCCATCGTCGTCCTGGGCTACTCCCCCAAGGGCGGCCCGCTGCAACTCCTCGCCTCGGCCGGGCTGGCGGTCTTCATCACCTGGACCCTGGGCTGGGCGTTCATCGCCGCGGCCACCTGGCTGAGGCGGGCGGAGCCCATGCAGAACCTCGCGGTCATCGCGATCCTCCCCCTGACGTTCGCGTCGAGCGCCTACATCCCGATCGCCGATCTGCCCGAGTGGCTCAGAGTGGTCGCCAGGGTCAACCCGCTGACGTACGCGATCGACACGGCGCGCGCCCTCGCACTCGACCTGCCGGGCGCCGGGGCCGCCGTCCCCGCCCTGCTCATCAGCACCGCCATCGCCGTCGTGGGCGGCACACTCGCGGTCGTGGGCTTCCGCCGCCCGCTCTGAGCCGGACTTGCGTCCTGGTGGTCGTCGCGGCACCCCGGCTCACGGGGTGCGACGGCCTCCAAGATCAGGGACCGGACGGTCCATACGGAAATCGGCGCCACCGGTCCGACCGGTGGCGCCGATTTCTGTCTCGGCCCCGGAACCCTGTCTCGGACACCAGCCGAAAGGCGCCCGGCACCCCCGGTAGCGTCACCAACAGCCCTACCCAGCGCGCCTGCCCGCACCCACTGAGACAGAACTCGGAGCACCACCGTGCAAGAGACCTGGGACATTGTCGAACGGCTCGTCGAATGGCTCGACGCGGAAAGCACCGTCTCACCGGAAATGGCGCGTCTGCTGCGCGTACTCAAGATCAGTGAGGAGGCCGGCGAAGTGGCCGAGGCAATCCACGGCGTAGCGGGCTCCAACCCCCGCAAAGGCAACAGCCACACCTGGGACGACGTACAGCGCGAACTCTGCGACGTGATCCTCACGGGCATGGTCGCCCTCAAGTCGATCACGCCGGACGCGGCGACGGTCTTCGACGCACGGCTCGCGCACGTCGCCGAGCGATCACTCGGCTGCTGAGCACCTGGCGCCCCGCCCCCTCCGGACTTCCGTGTGCTCCGAGTTGAGCGGGGATGCTGCCGGCCCGCGGCTCGCGCGGGTCCCGGCGCGCCGAGCATCCGAGACGCCCGGCTGGGCAACCCCAGCCGGGCGTCTCGTCAAGCTCCTGGCGACAGCCAGTCGATCACTGTGTTGCTACGCCCCTGGCATTCACCTCCGGCGGGGGCGGGCCGTCAGGAGAGGCCGAGCTCGTTGTCGAGGAGGTCGAAGACCTCTTCGTCGGAGGCGGACTCGAAGTCGAAGTCGTCCTCGTCCTCCCCGGATTCCTTGTGCCCGGCTTCCGCGGTGGCGGCCCTCAGGGCGTCCCACTTCGCCTTGAGGACCTCAAGGCGACCCGCTATCTGCTCGTGCACCTCATCCGTGACGTCCAGCCCGCCGAACGCCTTCTCCATCCTGCCCAGTTCGTCCAGGAGCGCCTCCGGGCCGGAGAGCTCCTCGGGCGCGAGCAGGGCGTGGAGACGGCCGACGAGTTCGACAGGCGTCGGGTAGTCGAAGAGCAGGGTCGCCGGGAGCCTGACACCGGTGAGGGCGCTCAGCCGGTTGCGGAGCTCGATCGCGGTGAGGGAGTCGAAGCCCAGCTCCTGGAACGCCTGTTCCGGGTCGATCCGCCCGGCTCCGTCGTGGCCCAGGACAGCGGCGGCCTCACCTCGTACGGTCTCCAGCACGACCTCGCGCGCCTCCGCGCCGGACAGCCCCGCCAGCCGCTGTGCCAGGCCGGCGGCCCCGCCGCCCGCACCGGTCGCCGCGGTACGCCGCCCCGGTGTCCGGATCAGGCCGCGCAGGAGCGGCATGGGGTCGCCCTGTGCGCGGAGGACGGTGAGGTCCAGGCTGACGGGGAGGAGGGCCGGTGCGGTGGTGCCGAGCGCGGCGTCGAAGAGCGCCACGCCTTCCTGGGCGGTCAGCGCGGGCATTCCGGAGCGGGCCATCCGCCCCAGGTCGGCCTCGGTGAGCGTGCCGGTCATGCCGCTGTCCTGGGACCAGGGGCCCCACGCCAGTGACACCGCCGGAAGCCCTTGCGCCCGGCGGTGGTGAGCCAGGGCGTCCAGGAAGGCATTGCCCGCCGCGTAGTTGGCCTGACCCGCGCTGCCGAACACACCTGCCACGGAGGAGAAGACCACGAACGCGTCGAGGTCCAGACCCTTGGTGGCCTCGTGCAGATGCCACGCCGCGTCCACCTTCGGCCGCAGAACCGCGGCCAGCCGCTCCGGGGTCAGGGAGGTGAGGGTGCCGTCGTCGAGGACACCGGCGGTGTGCACGACGCCGGTGACGGAGTGCCGCGCCATCAGGTCCGTGACCGCGGCCCCGTCGGTCACATCGCATGCCTCGACGACCGCGTCCGCCCCCCGCTCCGCGAGCTCGGCCACGAGCGCTGCCGCCCCCTCGGCGGCAGGACCGCCGCGGCTGACCAGCAGCAGACTCCGCACCCCGTGCTCCGCCACCAGGTGACGTGCCACCGCGCGTCCCAGGCCGCCCGTACCGCCGGTGATCAGAACCGTGCCGGTCGTGTCCCACAGGGCGCCGGCCGCTTCACGCGACTGCGGCCGGGCGAGGCGGGCGGCAAGGATCTTGCCCTCCCGGACGAGCAGTTGAGGCTCGTCCGTCGCGAGCGCCCGCGGCAGCACGGTCGTGTCGGCGTCGCCCTCCAGGTCCACCAGGCCGAAGCGCCCCGGGTTCTCCGCCTGCGCGGAGCGCACCAGACCCCATACGGCGGCACCGGCGAGATCCTCACCCGACACCGCACCACGGGTCACGAACACCAAGCGCGAATCCGCGAACCGGTCATCGGCCAGCCACGACTGCGCCAGACCCAACGCCCGGGCGGACGTGGCGTGCACGGCCTCGACCGTGCCGGCGTGCTCGACGGCCGGCTCGACCAGCACCACCCGGGGAATCGCGCCCCCGGCCGCGGCTTCCAGATCGGCGTATGTCCGGAAGGGCACGTCGTCCGGTCCGGTGGCGAGCTCGACGCGCTCGTCCGTGAGCGGGACGGAGACCCAGTCGAGCGCGAAGAGGGAGTCCCGGTCCCCGGTCCGCAACTGCTCGGCGGAGATCGGCCGTACGGTCAGCGTCTCCACCGAGGCCACTGGCGCACCGGCCGGGTCCACCATCGCGATCGACACGCCGCCCTCGGCCGGGCGCAGGCGCACCCTCACCCGCGAGGCACCGGAGGCGTGCAGCGAGACTCCGTTCCACGAGAACGGGACGCTTCCCTCACCGGCACCCGCGGCGAACGCCGAAGCGTGCAGCGTCGCGTCGAAGAGCGCCGGGTGCAGGCCATAGGCGGCACCGTCGGTGCCTTCCGGGAGCCGCACCTCGGCGTAGACGTCCTCGCCCTGCTTCCAGGCCGCCTGGAGGCCCTGGAACGCGGGGCCGTACTCGAACCCGGCGGCCGCGAACTGTTCGTAGCCGCTCTCCACGTCGATGGGCTGGGCTCCCCGCGGAGGCCATACGGACGTGTCGAACGCCTGCGGTTCCGCGCCTGTGGTCACCGCGCCGCTCGCGTGCAGCGTCCAGGGCTCCTCACCCTCACGCGAGTGCACCGCCACCGAACGGCGACCCGAATCATCCGGCTCACCGACCCACACCTGCACCTGCACACCACCACCCGAAGCAGGCAGCACGAGAGGCGCGGCAAGCGTCAGCTCCTCCAGCAGATCGCAGCCCACCTCGTCAGCAGCCCGCAGCGCCAGCTCCACCAGCGCCGTACCCGGCACCAGCACGGACCCCATCACCACATGATCCGCCAACCACGGATGCGACGACACCGACAGCCGGCCCGTGAACAACAGACCACCGGAACCCGCCAACTCCACCGCAGCACCCAGCAACGGATGCCCCGCCGAACCCAGACCCGCGAACCGCACATCACCCGCACGCACCGCCCCGCCCGAAGGCCAGAACCGCTCACGCTGGAACGCGTACGTCGGCAGATCCACCAGCCGGGCGCCCGTACCGGCGAAGAAGGCCGCCCAGTCGACCGGAAGGCCGTGGACGTACAGCCGTGCCACGGCCGCCGTCAGTGCCGTCTCTTCGTCCCGGTTCCGGCGCAGGGCCGGAACGAGGACGGTCTCCTCGGGCAGTGATTCCTGGGCCATGGCCGACAGGACGCCGTCCGGGCCGAGCTCCAGGAACCGCGTCACGCCCTCCGACCGCAGGACACCCACACCGTCCGCGAAGCGCACCGCCTCGCGCACGTGGCTGACCCAGTAGTCGGCGGAGGCGAGCTGCCCGGGCTCGGCGGGGCGGCCCGTGAGGTTGGAGACGACCGGCACCGTCGGCGCACCGAACGACAGCCGTGCCGCCACCTCGCGGAAGTCCGCCAGCATCGGGTCCATCAGCGGCGAGTGGAACGCGTGCGACACGCGCAGCCTGCTGGTCTTCCTGCCCTCCCCCTCGAAGTGGGAGCGGATCGCCTCGACCGCGGCCTCGGCACCGGAGACCACCACCGACGTCGGCCCGTTGACCGCCGCGATCGCGACACCCTCCGTCAGATGCGGCAGGACCTCCTCCTCCGTCGCCCGCAGCGCGGCCATCGCTCCGCCGGCGGGCAGGGCCTGCATGAGCCGGCCACGAGCCGCGACCAGCGCGCACGCGTCGGCCAGCGAGAACACGCCCGCCACATGTGCGGCGGCGATCTCGCCGATGGAGTGGCCCGCGACGAAGTCCGGTCGTACGCCCCAGGACTCCACCAGCCGGAACAGCGCCACCTCGATCGCGAACAGGCCCGCCTGCGCGTACACCGTCTGATTCAGCAGGTCGGCATCGTCACCCCACACCACATCCCGCAGAGGACGGTCCAGGTGCTCGTCCAGCCCCGCGCACACCGCGTCGAAAACGTCCGCGAAGAGCGGGTACCGGGCGTGCAGTTCGCGGCCCATGCCCAGACGCTGCGACCCCTGACCCGAGAACAGGAACGCCGACTTCCCGGAGCGAGCCGACCCCGTGACCGCGTCCGGGCCGGTCTCACCCGCCGCGAGCCCCGACAGAGCCCGCACCAGGGCGTCCCGGTCCGCGCCCCACACCACCGCGCGATGCTGGAAACCCGACCGGCTCGTCGCCAGTGAGTACGCCACATCCGTGAGCCTGGGTCCGGGTTCGCCCTCGATGCGGGACAGCAGCCTGGCCGCCTGGGCGCGCACGGCCGGGGCGGACTTGCCGGACACCACCAGCGGTACGAGCCGCTCCGGGTCCGCCACGGGTTCCGCGGACCCGGCCGGCTCCGGCTCGGGTTCCGGCTGTTCCAGGATGACGTGCGCGTTCGTCCCGCTGATCCCGAAGGAGGAGACACCAGCGCGTCGCGGGCCGTCGCTCTCGGGCCAGGCGGTCCGCTCGGTGAGCAGCTCGACGGCGCCGGCCGACCAGTCCACGTGCGACGACGGCGCGTCGACGTGCAGGGTGCGCGGCAGCTCACCGTGCCGCATCGCCATCACCATCTTGATCACGCCCGCGACACCGGCCGCCGCCTGCGCGTGACCGATGTTCGACTTGACGGAGCCCAGCAGCAGCGGCCGGCCCTCCGGGCGGTCCTGACCGTACGTGGCCAGCAGCGCCTGGGCCTCGATCGGGTCACCGAGTGTCGTGCCCGTGCCGTGCGCCTCCACCGCGGCGACCTGGGCCGGGGAGAGGCCCGCGTTCGCCAGGGCCTGGCGGATCACCCGCTGCTGCGACGGGCCGTTGGGAGCGGTCAGGCCGTTGGAGGCGCCGTCCTGGTTCACGGCGCTGCCGCGAACTGTCGCGAGGACCCGGTGGCCGTTGCGGCGCGCGTCCGACAGGCGCTCCAGCACCAGCATGCCCACGCCTTCACCCCAGCCGACGCCGTCGGCCGCGTCGGCGAATGCCTTGCAGCGCCCGTCCGCAGACAGTCCCCGCTGCCGCGAGAAGTCCACGAACGTCGACGGCGTCGACATCACCGTCACGCCGCCCGCCAGCGCCAGGGAGCACTCGCCCTGCCGCAGCGACTGGGCCGCCCAGTGCAGTGCCACCAGCGACGACGAGCACGCCGTGTCCACCGTGACCGCCGGGCCCTCGAAGCCGAAGGTGTACGACACCCGGCCCGAGGCCACACTGCCCGCGCTGCCACTGCCGTAGCCCTCGAACTCGGGTCCGGAGAGGAGGTCGGCGTAGTCGTTGTACATGACACCCGCGAAGACACCCGTCTGGCTTCCCCGCAGCGCGGCCGGGTCGATGCCCGACCGCTCCAGCGCCTCCCACGTCGTCTCCAGCAACAGCCGCTGCTGCGAGTCCGTGGCCAGCGCCTCGCGAGGACTCATCCCGAAGAACGCCGGGTCGAAGTCCCCCGCGTCCGTCAGGAACCCGCCCGCGCGGGTGTAGCTCGTGCCCGTGTGCTCGGGGTCGGGGTGGTAGACGGACTCCACGTCCCAGCCGCGGTCGGCAGGGAAGTCCGTCACCGCGTCCACGCCGTCGGACACCAGCCGCCAGAGGTCCTCGGGCGAGGCGACCCCGCCCGGGTAGCGGCAGCTCATCCCGACGATCACCACCGGATCGTCCTCCACCACCGCCGCCACCGGCGACACCGCACCGGTGCCGGACGCCTCCGCGCCGAACAACTCGTCCAGCAAGTGCCCGACCAGCACGTCCGCCGTGGGGTAGTCGAAGACGGCGGTGGCCGAAAGGCGCAGACCCGTCGCCTCGTTGAGCCGGTTGCGCAGCTCGACAGCGGTCAGGGAGTCGAAGCCGAGGTCCCGGAAGGCCAGGGTCGCGTCGACATCCGCGGCTCCGGCGTGTCCGAGGACCGCCGCGATCCGCTCGCGTACGAGGTCCAGCAGCGCCGTACGCCGCTCGTCCCCGGACATGCCGGCCAGGCGCTGTACGAGACCGGAGGTCCCGGCCAGGCCGGACAGCGCTGCCGAGCGCCGCGTGCGCGTACGGATCAGGCCGTGCAGGAGGGGCATGGGGTCGTGCTGCGCGCGGAGGGCGGTGAGGTCCAGGCGGACGGGGAGGATCACCGGCGCCGGGGCGCCGAGCGCGGCGTCGAAGAGCGCCACGCCTTCCTCCGCGGAGAGCGGAGGCATTCCGGCGCGGGTCATCCGCGCGAGGTCGGCCTCGGTGAGCGTGCCGGTCATGCCGCTGTCCTGGGACCAGGGGCCCCACGCCAGTGACACGGCCGGAAGCCCCTGCGCCCGGCGGTGGTGAGCCAGGGCGTCCAGGAAGGCGTTACCCGCCGCGTAGTTGGCCTGACCGGAGCTGCCGAAGGTGCCCGCCACGGAGGAAAAGACGACGAACGCGTCGAGGTCCAGATCCTTGGTGGCCTCGTGCAGATGCCACGCCGCGTCCACCTTCGGCCGCAGAACCGCGGCCAGCCGCTCCGGCGTCAACGAACCGATCACCCCGTCATCCAGAACACCAGCCGTATGCACGACGGCAGTGACACGGTGCCGGGCCACCAAGTCCGCCACCGCGGCCCCGTCAGTCACATCGCACGCCTCGACGACGACATCCGCCCCACGCTCCGCGAGCTCCGCCACCAACTCCTCGGCACCCTCGGCAGCCGGACCACGACGGCTCACCAACAGCAGACTCCGCACCCCGTGCTCCGCCACCAGATGACGGGCCATCACCCGGCCCAGACCACCCGTACCACCGGTGATCAAGACCGTACCGGAGGGGCCCCAGGCCACCTCGTCGGTGGCGTTCCGCGCCTCTACGCGGGCAAGCCGGGCCGCGAGGACCTGGCCGTCACGGACCAGAAGCTGAGGCTCGTCCGAAGCGAGAGCCTGCGGCAGCACGGCCGGATCGGCCTCGCCCTCCAGGTCCACCAGCACGAAACGTCCCGGGCTCTCCGACTGCGCCGAGCGCACCAGACCCCACACAGCGGCACCGGCGAGATCCTCACCCGACACCGCACCCCGCGTCACGAACACCAAACGCGAGTCCACGAAACGCTCATCCGCCAGCCACGACTGCACCAGACCCAACGCCCAAGCCGCCGCAGCGTGCACGGACTCCACGGTTTCGGCGGGTTCGGCGGCCCGGGCGACCAGCACGGCCCCGGGAAGCTCGGCCGCGGGCAGAGAATCCAGATCCGCGTACGGTTCGCCATCCGCACCGGTCCCCAGCCCGGCACGCTCGTCCGTGAGCCGCACCGGCGCCCAGTCGAGCGTGAAGAGGGAGTCCCGGCCACCGGTCCGCAACTGCTCGGCGGAGATCGGCCGTACGGTCAGCGTCTCCACCGAGGCCACCGGCGCGCCGGCCGGGTCCACGATCGCGATCGACGCACCACCGTCGGCGTCGCGGATCCGGACGCGGACCTGTGAGGCGCCCGAGGCGTGCAACGACACACCGCTCCAGGAGAACGGAACAGCGCCCTCAGCGTCTCCGCCGACCGCCATCGACGCGTGCAACGCCGCGTCGAAGAGGGCGGGGTGGAGGCCATAGGCCGCGGCGTCCGTCCCTTCGGGGAGCCGGACCTCGGCGTAGACGTCGTCGCCGAGCTTCCAGGCGGCCTCCAGGCCCTGGAACGCCGGGCCGTACGCGAAGCCGCTGTCCTCGAACTGCTCATAGCAGTCCGTCACATCGACGGGTTCGGCGCCGGCCGGGGGCCACACCGATGTATCGAATACCAACGGTTCCGCGCCTGTGGTCGCCGCGCCGCTCGCGTGCAGCGTCCAGGGCTCCTCACCCTCACGCGAGTGCACGGCCACCGAACGGCGACCCGAATCATCCGGCTCACCGACCCACACCTGCACCTGCACACCACCACCCGAAGCAGGCAGCACGAGAGGCGCGGCGAGCGTCAGCTCCTCCAGCAGATCGCAGCCCACTTCATCGGCGGCCCGCAGCGCCAGCTCCACCAGTGCCGTACCCGGCACCAGCACGGACCCCATCACCACATGATCCGCCAACCACGGATGCGACGACACCGACAGCCGGCCCGTGAACAACAGACCACCGGAACCCGCCAACTCCACCGCAGCACCCAGCAACGGATGCCCCGCCGAACCCAGACCCGCGAACCGCACATCACCCGCACGCGCCCCGGTCGCCGCGGGCCAGAACCGCGAGCGCTGGAAGGCGTACGTCGGCAGGTCCACCTGCCGGGCGCCGGTGAACACCGCTTCCCAGTCGACCGGCACGCCTTGGACGTGCATCCGAGCCAGAGCCGTGAGCAGCGCCTCTTCCTCGGCGCGGTCCTTGCGCAGGACGGGGGTGAGCGCGGCACCCTCCGGCGCGGACTCCGCGGCGAGGGCGGAGAGCGCTCCGTCAGGGCCGAGCTCCAGGAACACGGTCACGCCGTGGGCCCCCAGGGTGCGCACACCGTCGGCGAACCGTACGGCCTCGCGGACATGGCGGACCCAGTATTCCGCCGAGCCCAGCTGCTCGGCGGTCGCGAGTTCGCCGGTGACGTTCGACACGAGCGGGACGTCGGGCGCACCGTACGTCACGCTCTCGGCGACGGCGCGGAAGTCGTCCAGCATCGGCTCCATCAACGGCGAGTGGAACGCGTGCGACACCCGCAGCCTGCTGGTCTTCCTCCCCTCCCCCTCGAAATGCGCCACGACGGCGAGCACCGCGCTCTCGGCACCGGAGACCACCACCGACCTCGGCCCGTTGACCGCCGCGATCGCGACACCCTCCGCCAGCAGCGGCAGCACTTCCTCCTCCGCAGCCTGCACAGCGACCATCGCACCACCCTCCGGCAGCGCCTCCATCAACCGACCCCGCGCAGCAACCAACGCACACGCGTCATCAAGAGAGAACACACCCGCCACATGCGCGGCAGCGATCTCACCCACCGAATGCCCAGCCACATACCCCGGCCGCACACCCCACGACTCCACCAACCGGAACAACGCCACTTCCACCGCGAACAACGCCGGCTGCGCGAACCCCGTCCGATTCAGCAGGCCGGCGTCATCACCCCAGACCACATCCCGCAACGGACGATCCAGATGTTCGTCCAGCCCCGCACACACCGCATCAAAAGCCTCCGCGAACACCGGGAACCGACCGTACAGTTCCCGGCCCATCCCCAACCGCTGCGAACCCTGACCCGAGAACAGGAAGGCGCGCTTGCCCGTGCGGGTCTCGCCTTCCGCCACGATGCCCGCGTCGCTCCGCCCGTCGGCCAGCGCGTCCAGGGAGCACAACAGGCCGTCGCGGTCGGCGGCCAGCACCACCGCGCGGTGGTGGAAGCCCGAGCGGGTCGTCGCAAGGGAGTACGCGACATCCACGAGCCGCGGTGCGGGCTCGCTGCCGAGGTAGGACGACAGCCGTGCCGCCTGGGCCCGCAGCGCGGCCGGGGACCTGCCGGACACCACGAACGGTACGAACCCTGCGGCGTCCGCGTCCTCCACCGGTTCCCCGGCCGGCTCCTGCTGGGGTTCCGGCTGCTCCAGGATCACGTGCGCGTTCGTCCCGCTGATCCCGAACGACGAGACACCAGCGCGCCGCGGCCTGTCGCCCTCCGGCCAGGCGGCCCGCTCGGTCAGCAGCTCCACCGCCCCGGCACTCCAGTCGACATGGCTCGACGGCGCGTCGACGTGCAGGGTGCGCGGAAGCTCACCGTGGCGCATGGCCATGACCATCTTGATGACACCCGCGACGCCCGAGGCGGCCTGGGTGTGGCCGATGTTCGACTTCACCGAACCCAGCAGCAGCGGACGGTCCTCGGGGCGGTTCTGACCGTACGTTGCCAGGAGCGCCTGGGCCTCGATCGGGTCGCCCAGCGTCGTGCCTGTGCCGTGGGCCTCGACGACGTCGACGTCCGCGGTGGACAGGCCACCGCTGGCCAGCGCCTGGCGGATCACCCTCTGCTGAGAGGGTCCGTTGGGGGCGGTGAGGCCGTTGGACGCGCCGTCCTGGTTCACGGCGCTGCCCCGCACCGTCGCCAGGATCCGATGTCCGTTGCGGCGCGCGTCGGAGAGCCGTTCCAGCACCAGGATGCCGGCGCCCTCGGCCCAGCCCACGCCGTCGGCGCCGTCGGCGAACGCCTTGCAGCGCCCGTCGGAGGAGAGGCCGCCCTGGCGGGAGAACTCGACGAATGTCAGCGGGGTCGCCATCACCGTCACACCTCCCGCCAGCGCCAGGGAGCACTCGCCCGACCGCAGCGACTGCGCGGCGAGGTGCAGGGCCACCAGCGACGACGAGCACGCGGTGTCCACCGTGACCGCCGGGCCCTCGAAGCCGAAGGTGTACGACACCCGGCCCGAGGCCACGCTGCCCGCGCTGCCGCTGCCCTGGTACCCCTCGAACTCGCGCCCGGAGAGCAGCTGGGAGTAGTCGTTGTACATCACGCCCGCGAAGACGCCGGTGCGGCTGCCGCGCAGCGCGGCCGGATCGATCCCGGCGCGTTCGAGTGCCTCCCAGGTCGTCTCCAGCAGCAGGCGCTGCTGCGCGTCGGTGGTCAGGGCCTCCCGGGGGCTCATCCCGAAGAACTCCGGGTCGAACTCCCCGGCATCGTGCAGGAAGCCACCGGAGCGGGTGGCGATGGCGCCCTCGCGGTCGGGGTCGTAGGTGTCCTCGATCTCCCAGCCGCGGTCGGCCGGGAAGCCGGAGACGGCGTCCACGCCGTCCGACACCAGCCGCCACAGGTCTTCGGGCGAGGTGACTCCGCCGGGGTAGCGGCAGCTCATGCCGACGATGACGACCGGGTCGTCCGTCAGGGACGGGAGGGCAGAGACGGGGAGCGATACATCAGCTTCCACGCTGAAGAGTTCGGCGAGGAGGTGGCCCGTCAGGGCATCGGCCGTCGGGTAGTCGAAGACAGCCGTCGCCGGGAGCCGCAGACCGGTGACCTTGCCCAGTCCGTTGCGGAGTTCGATGGCGGTGAGGGAGTCGAAGCCGAGGTCCTGGAACGCCTTCGTGGGATCGACCGTTTCCGGGCGGGCGTGTCCGAGGACCGCCGCGACCCGCTCGCGTACCAGGTCCAGGAGCACCGCGCGCCGCTCGGCCTCGGACAGCCCGGCCAGGCGCTGCGTGAGACCGGCCGCCGCGGCCGTGCCTGCCGCTCCGGCGCGGCGCGCGGGCCTGCGGACCAGGCCGCGCAGCAGGGGCTGGGGTTCCCCCTGCGCACGCAGGGCGGCGAGGTCCAGGCGGACGGGGAGTACGGCCGGCTCGGCGGTGGCCAGGGCGGCGTCGAAGAGGTCGGCGCCTTCCTCGGCGGTCAGCGGCGGCATGCCCGAGCGGGCGATGCGCTGCACGTCGGCCTCGGTGAGGGTGCCGGTCATGCCGCTGTCCTGGGACCAGGGGCCCCACGCGAGCGACACGCCCGGAAGCCCCTGCGCCCGGCGGTGGTGAGCCAGGGCGTCCAGGAAGGCATTGCCCGCCGCGTAGTTGGCCTGACCCGCGCTGCCGAACACACCTGCCACGGAGGAAAAGACCACGAAAGCATCGAGGTCCAGACCCTTGGTGGCCTCGTGCAGATGCCACGCCGCATCGACCTTCGGCCGCAGAACCGCGGCCAGCCGCTCCGGCGTCAACGAACCGATCACCCCGTCATCCAGAACACCAGCCGTATGCACGACGGCAGTGACACGGTGCCGCGTCACCAAGTCCGCCACCGCGGCCCCGTCGGTCACATCGCACGCCTCAACCGTCACTGCGACGCCCTGGTCCGCCAGTTCAGCGACGAACTCGTCGGCTCCCATGGCGGCCGGGCCACGACGGCTGACCAACAGCAGGCTCCGCACACCGTGCTCCGCCACCAGGTGACGGGCCATCACCCGGCCCAGACCACCGGTACCACCGGTGATCAAGACCGTCCCGGAAGAATCCCAGGAGGGCGCCACCGACGCCTGCGCCCGGACCCGCTCCAGCCGGGCCGCGAGGACCTGACCGTCACGGACCAGAAGCTGAGGCTCGTCCGAAGCGAGAGCCTGCGGCAGCACGGCCGGATCGGCCTCGCCCTCCAGGTCCACCAGCACGAAACGTCCCGGGCTCTCCGACTGCGCCGAGCGCACCAGACCCCACACAGCGGCACCGGCGAGATCCTCACCCGACACCGCACCCCGCGTCACGAACACCAAACGCGAGTCCACGAAACGCTCATCCGCCAGCCACGACTGCACCAGACCCAACGCCCAAGCCGCCGCAGCGTGCACGGACTCCACGGTTTCGGCGGGTTCGGCGGCCCGGGCGACCAGCACGGCCCCGGGGACGTCGGCTGTGGTGAGGCCCTCCAGATCTGTGGACACCCGGAGCGGTTCACCGGCCGGGCCGCTGTCGAACTCGACGCGTTCGTCCGTGAGGGGGAAAGGCACCCAGTCGAGTGTGAAGAGGGAGTCCCGGCCGCCACCCGTGCGCAGCTGGTCGGTGGTGACCGGCCGCAGGGTCAGCGACTCCACGGAGGCGACCGGCGCACCGGCCGGATCGGCCATGGCGATCGCCATTCCGCTCTCGGCGCGGCGGATACGGATGCGCAGCTGCGAGGCGCCGGAGGCGTGGAGGGAGACGCCGGTCCACGAGAACGGGACGCTTCCCTCGGCGGCTTCGGCGGCGAACGCCGAAGCGTGCAGCGTCGCGTCGAAGAGCGCGGGGTGCAGACCGTACGCCCCACCGTCGACACCCTCGGGGAGCCGGACCTCGGCGTAGACGTCGTCGCCGAGCTTCCAGGCGGCCTCCAGGCCCTGGAACGCCGGACCGTAGAAGAATCCGGAGTCCGCGAACTGCTCGTAGCAGCCCGTCAGGTCGATGGGCTCGGCAGCTGTGGGTGGCCAGGTCGTGGCGTCGAACGCCGACGGCCGGGCACCGTTCGTCACTGAGCCGGCGGCGTGCAGCGTCCAGGGCTCCTCACCCTCACGTGAGTGCACCGCGACGGCGCGGCGACCGGAATGGTCCGGCTCGCCGACCCACACCTGCACCTGTACGCCACCACCCGAGGCGGGCAGCACGAGAGGCGCGGCGAGCGTCAGCTCCTCCAGCAGATCGCAGCCCACTTCATCGGCAGCCCGCAGCGCCAGCTCCACCAGTGCCGTACCCGGCACCAGCGCGGAGCCCATCACCACGTGGTCAGCCAGCCACGGGTGCGACGACGTCGACAGCCGGCCCGTGAACAACAGCCCGCCGGAGCCCGCCAGTTCCACCGCAGCACCCAGCAACGGATGCCCCGCCGAACCCAGACCCGCGAACCGCACATCACCCGCGCGCGCCGTCCCGCCCGAAGGCCAGAACCGCTCATGCTGGAACGCGTATGTCGGCAGGTCGACCCACTGGGCACCCCTGCCGGTGAACAGCGCCGCCCAGTCCACCCCGGCGCCTGCGACGTACAGCCGGGCCAAGGCGTCCAGCACCGATGTGTCCTCGGGCCGGTCCTTGCGCAGCACGGGAGCGAGCACGGCGTCCTCCGACGCCGACTCCCGGGCCATGGCGGACAGGACGCCGTCCGGGCCGAGCTCCAGGAACCGGCTCACGCCCTCCGCGCCAAGGGTCCGCACCCCGTCCGCGAACCGTACGGCCTCGCGCACGTGACGCACCCAGTAGTCGGCCGAGGACAACTGCCCGGGCTCGGCGAGGCGGCCTGTCACGTTCGACACCACCGGCACCGCCGGCGCACCGAACGACAAGCCCGCCACCACCGTCCGGAACTCCTCCAGCATCGGCTCCATCAGCGGCGAGTGGAACGCGTGCGACACGCGCAGCCTGCTGGTCCTGCGCCCCTCGCCCGCGAAGTGCGCCCGGACCGCCTCGACAGCGTCCTCCGCTCCGGAGACCACCACCGACGACGGGCCGTTGACCGCCGCGATCGCGACGCCCTCCGTCAGCAGCGGCACCACCTCGGCTTCCTCCGCCGCGAGCGCCACCATGGCGCCGCCCACGGGCAGGGCCTGCATCAGCCGGCCCCGCGCGGCCACCAGCGCGCAGGCGTCACCGAGGGAGAAGACACCCGCGACGTGTGCGGCGGCGATCTCGCCGATGGAGTGGCCCGCGACGAAGTCCGGTCGTACGCCCCAGGACTCCACCAGCCGGAACAGCGCCACCTCGATCGCGAACAGGCCCGCCTGCGCGTACACCGTCTGATTCAGCAGGTCGGCATCGTCACCCCACACCACATCCCGCAGAGGCCGGTCCAGGTGCTCGTCCAGCCCCGCGCACACCGCGTCGAAAACGTCCGCGAAGAGCGGGTACCGGGCGTGCAGTTCGCGGCCCATACCCAGACGCTGCGACCCCTGGCCCGAGAACAGGAACGCCGACTTCCCGGCACGCACCTCGCCCACGGTCACACCCGGGCCGGTCTCGCCGACCGCGACGGTCGACAAGGCGAGCATCACATCGCTCCGGTCCCCGCCCCACACCACCGCTCGATGGGCGAAGCGCGACCGGCCCGCGGCCAGGGAGTAGCCGATGTCCCGCGCCGGCAGTTCGTGCTGGGCGGCGACGAAGGACAGCAGGCGTGCCGCCTGGGCGCGCAGCGCCGCCTCGTTCCTGCCCGAGAGCACCAAGGGCAGCACGCCGGGCACGGCCGCCGGTGCCTCCTCGACCGCTTCCGCCGGTTCGGGCTGTTCCAGGATGACGTGCGCGTTCGTCCCGCTGACGCCGAAGGAGGAGACGCCCGCGCGGCGGCGCTCGGACGCCGGCCACGCGACCGGCTCGGTGAGCAGCTCGACGGCGCCGGCCGACCAGTCCACGTGCGACGACGGCATATCGACGTGCAGGGTGCGCGGCAGCTCACCGTGCCGCATCGCCATCACCATCTTGATCACGCCCGCGACACCCGAAGCGGCCTGTGCGTGACCGATGTTCGACTTCACCGTGCCGAGGAGCAGCGGACGGTCCTCCGGGCGGTCCTGTCCGTACGTGGCCAGCAGCGCCTGGGCCTCGATCGGGTCACCCAGCGTCGTGCCCGTGCCGTGCGCCTCCACCGCGTCCACATCCGCCGCCGACAGCCCGGCGCTCGCCAGCGCCTGCCGGATCACCCGCTGCTGGGACGGACCGTTCGGGGCCGTCAGACCGTTCGACGCACCGTCCTGGTTCACCGCGGAGCCGCGCACGACCGCCAGGACCCGGTGGCCGTTGCGGCGCGCGTCCGACAGGCGCTCCAGCACCAGCATGCCCACGCCCTCGCCCCAGCCGACCCCGTCGGCCGCGTCGGAGAACGCCTTGCAGCGCCCGTCCGCCGACAGTCCCCGCTGCCGCGAGAACTCCACGAACGTCGACGGCGTCGACATCACCGTCACGCCGCCCGCCAGCGCCAGGGAGCACTCACCGGAGCGCAGCGACTGGGCCGCCCAGTGCAGTGCCACCAGCGACGACGAGCACGCCGTGTCCACCGTGACCGCCGGGCCCTCGAAACCGAAGGTGTACGCGACGCGGCCGGAGGCGATGCTGCCCGCGCTGCCGTTGCCGCGGTATCCCTCGAACTGGTCGCCGACCAGGATCTCGCTGTAGTCGGTGTACATGACGCCCGCGAAGACGCCTGTCCGGCTGCCGCGCAGCGCGGCCGGGTCGATGCCCGACCGCTCCAGGGCCTCCCACGTCGTCTCCAGCAGCAGCCGCTGCTGCGAGTCGGTGGCCAGCGCCTCGCGAGGACTCATCCCGAAGAACTCGGGGTCGAAGTCCCCCGCGTCGTGCAGGAAGCCGCCGGAGCGGGTGTAGGAGGTGCCGACGGCCTCCGGGTCGGGGTTGTAGAGCGACTCGACGTCCCAGCCGCGGTCGGCCGGGAAGCCGGAGACGGCGTCGACGCCGTCCGACACCAGCCGCCACAGCTCCTCGGGCGAGGCCACTCCGCCCGGATAGCGGCAGCTCATGCCGACGATCACGATCGGGTCGTCGGCGGTGGCCGGTGCCCGCACCGGCGACGGAGCGTCCGCTTCCCCTTCCGTCTGTCCGCCGAACAGTTCGTCCAGCAGGAAGCCCACCAGCGCGTCCGCCGTCGGGTAGTCGAAGACGGCGGTCGGCGAAAGCCGCAGTCCTGTCGCGTTGTTGATCCGGTTGCGCAGCTCGACCGCCGTCAGGGAGTCGAAGCCGAGTCCCTGGAAGGCCCGGGTGGGGTCGACCGTCTGCGGGCCCGCGTGGCCCAGGACCACGGCGACCTGCGCGCGCACCACGTCGAGGAGCACTTCGCGCCGTTCGAGGGCGCCCAGGGGGGAAAGGCGCCCCACGAGGCCGGCGGCCGCGGCCGAGCCGGCGACCGCCGAGCGGCGGGCGCGGGACCGGACGAGTCCACGCAGGAGCGAGGGGATGTCCTCCTGCCCGCGCAGCACGGCGAGGTCGAAGCGCACCGGGAGTACGTGCGCGGAGTCGGCGGCCAGCGCGGCGTCGAAGAGCGCCACGCCCTCGGCGGGGGTGAGTTCGGGCATGCCCGAGCGGGCGATGCGCTGCACGTCGGCCTCGGTGAGGGTGCCGGTCATGCCGCTGTCCTGGGACCAGGGGCCCCACGCGAGCGACACGCCCGGAAGCCCCTGCGCCCGGCGGTGGTGAGCCAGGGCGTCCAGGAAGGCATTGCCCGCCGCGTAGTTGGCCTGACCCGCGCTGCCGACGACACCCGCCACGGAGGAAAAGACGACGAACGCGTCGAGGTCCAGATCCTTGGTGGCCTCGTGCAGATGCCACGCCGCATCGACCTTCGGCCGCAGAACCGCGGCCAGCCGCTCCGGCGTCAGCGAACCGATCACCCCGTCGTCCAGAACACCAGCCGTATGCACGACGGCAGTGACACGGTGCCGGGCCACCAGGTCCGTGACCGCGGCCCCGTCGGTCACATCGCACGCCTCGACGACGACATCCGCCCCACGCTCCGCGAGCTCCGCCACCAACTCCTCGGCACCCTCGGCAGCCGGGCCCCTACGGCTCACCAGCAGCAGGCTCCGCACCCCGTGCTCCGCCACCAGATGACGGGCCATCACCCGGCCCAGACCACCCGTACCACCGGTGATCAAGACCGTCCCGGAAGAATCCCAGGAGGGCGCCGCCTTCGCCTGCGCCCGGACCCGCTCCAGCCGGGCCGCGAGAACCTGACCGTCACGGACCAGAAGCTGAGGCTCGTCCGAGGCCAGGGCCCGCGGCAGGACCGTCAGGTCGGCCTCCGCTCCGAGGTCCACCAGGCCGAAGCGGCCCGGGTTCTCGGACTGCGCCGAGCGCACCAGGCCCCATACGGCGGCACCGGCGAGGTCCTCACCCGCGACCGCACCACGCGTCACGAACACCAGCCGCGCATCCGCGAACCGGTCATCCACCAGCCATGACCGCACCAGCTCCAACGCCCTGGCGGCCGTGGCGTGCACGTCCGCCACCATGTCGCCGGATCCGGGCGTCACCGGGACCAGCACCGCCTGCGGCACCCGGCCCGAGTCGGCCAGGGACGCCAGGTCCGCGTGGCTGTCGAACGTCGAGCCCGCGAGGGAGCCGAGCACGGCCACGGTCGCCGCGGCCCCGGCCGAGGGCAGCCGTGCCGGGTTCCACGCCATCCGGAACAGCGCGTCGCGCCCGACGTGACTCGCGCCGCCGTCCGCCTGGCCGGCGGAGACGGCCCGTACGGTCAGGGACTCCACGGAAACGACCGGACCGCCTTCGACGTCCGCGACGTCCACGGACACCGTGTCCGCGCCGTGCCGGACGACACGGACCCGTACGGTCGAGGCACCCGACGCGTGGAGCGAGACACCCTCCCAGGAGAAGGGCACGACCCCCTGCTCCACGCCGTTGAAGGCGCAGACGTGCAGCGCCGCGTCGAGCAGCGCCGGGTGCAGGCCGTACGCGGGAGCGTCGGCCTCGGCGACCTCGGGCAGGGCGACCTCGGCGAACACCTCGTCGCCCCGCCGCCACGCCGCCCGCAGGCCCTGGAAGTGCGGTCCGTAGTCGAATCCGCCGTCGGCGAAGCTCTCGTAGAGACCGGTCACGTCCACGGGCTCGGCGTCGGCCGGCGGCCAGGAGCCGGTGCGGAAGTCGTGGGCGGGCTCCGGGATCCGGTCGGCCGTCGACAGGACGCCGGTGGCGTGCTGGACCCACGGGCGGTCGCCGTCGCCTTCCGGTCGGGAGCGGGCACCGAGGGCGCGCCTGCCGGAGTCGTCGGCGGGGCCGACGCGCAACTGCACCTGGACGCCGCCGCGTTCGGGCAGGACCAGCGGGGCGGCCAGGGTCAGCTCGTCGATGCGATCGCAGCCCGCCTCGTCGGCGGCGCGGACGGCGAGTTCGACGAACGCCGTGCCCGGCAGCAGGACCGATCCCATGATCCTGTGGTCGGCCAGCCAGGGGTGGGACTGGAGGGACAGGCGAGTCGTGAACAACAGGCCGTCGCCGTCGGACAGTTCCATGGCGGCGCTGAGCAGGGGGTGCCCGGCCGCTTCGAGGCCGGCGGCGCCGATGTCCCCGGTGCCTGTGCGGCCGGGGGTGGGCCAGAACCTCTCGTGCTGGAAGGCGTACGTCGGAAGGTCGTCGACAACGCGCGCGTCCGTGCCGGTGAAGAACGCCGCGCGGTCGATGGCCGTGCCGTGGACGTACAGTTGTCCAAGGGCGGTGAGCAGCGTCGTGTCCTCCGCGCGGTTCTTGCGCAGGGCGGGGACGAGGACGGACCCGTCCGGCAGCGACTCGCGTGCCGTGGCGGAGAGCGTGCCGTCGGGCCCCAGCTCAAGGAAGCGCGTCACGCCCTCGGCGTGCAGGGCGCGTATGCCGTCGGCGAAGCGCACGGCTTGGCGGACGTGGGTGACCCAGTATTCGGGGTTGCGCAGTTCCTCCGCCGTGGCGGGGGCGCCGGTCACGTTGGAGACCACGGTGAGCTCCGGCGTGCCGTAGGCGAGGCCCTCGGCGACGGCGCGGAAGTCGTCCAGCATCGGCTCCATCAGCGGCGAGTGGAACGCGTGCGACACCCGCAGCCTGCTGGTCTTCCTCCCCTCCCCCTCGAAATGCGCCGCGACGGCGAGCACCGCGCTCTCGGCACCGGAGACCACCACCGACCTCGGCCCGTTGACCGCCGCGATCGCGACACCCACCGCCAGACGCGGCAGCACTTCCTCCTCCGCAGCCTGCACAGCGACCATCGCACCACCCTCCGGCAGCGCCTCCATCAACCGACCCCGCGCAGCAACCAACGCACACGCGTCATCAAGAGAGAACACACCCGCCACATGCGCGGCAGCGATCTCACCCACCGAATGCCCAGCCACATACCCCGGCCGCACACCCCACGACTCCACCAACCGGAACAACGCCACTTCCACCGCGAACAACGCCGGCTGCGCGAACCCCGTCCGATTCAACAACCCCTCATCATCACCCCAGACCACATCCCGCAACGGACGATCCAGATGTTCGACCAGCCCCGCACACACCGCATCAAAAGCCTCCGCGAACACCGGGAACCGACCGTACAGTTCCCGGCCCATCCCCAACCGCTGCGAACCCTGACCCGAGAACAGGAAGGCGTCCTTGCCTTCGTGTGTGGCGCCCGCGCTCAGGGCTGAGTCGTCCTCGCCCGCGGCCAGGGCGGTCAGGGCGCGGACCGCGGTGTCGTGGCTGTCGGCCAGGACGGCCGCGCGGTGGTCGAAGGCCGTGCGCGTCGCGAGGGTGTACGCGCTGTCGCCGAGCCTCGGCGCGGGGTCGCGGAGGAGGTGGGTCAGCAGCCGGGCGGCCTGGCCCTTCAGGGCGCGCTCGCTCCTGCCCGACAGCAGCAGGGGCACGGGCGTCCGGATCTCCGGCGCGGTGGCGGGGGCTTCGGTGGGCGTGGGCTCGTCCTCGGCCTGTTCGAGGACGACATGTGCGTTGGTGCCGCTGATCCCGAACGCGGAGACGGCAGCGCGCCTCGGGCGGTCCGTGGCGGGCCACTCGGTCCTTGCCGTGAGCAGTTCGACCGCGCCCGTGCTCCAGTCGACGTGCGCGGTGGGCTCGTCCACGTGCAGGCTCTCGGGCAGCACGCCGTGCTGCATCGCCAGGACCATCTTCATCACACCGGCCACGCCGGCGGCTGCCTGTGTGTGCCCGAGGTTGGACTTCACCGACCCCAGCAGCAACGGCCTTTCCCGCGGCCGGTCCTGTCCGTAGGTGGCGAGCAGCGCCTGGGCCTCGATGGGGTCGCCCAGCGTCGTGCCCGTGCCGTGCGCCTCCACCGCGTCCACATCCGCCGCCGACAGCCCGGCGCTCGCCAGCGCCTGCCGGATCACCCGCTGCTGCGCCGGACCGTTGGGGGCCGTCAGACCGTTCGACGCGCCGTCCTGGTTCACCGCGGAGCCGCGCACGACGGCGAGCACCTGGTGGCCGTTGCGCCGGGCGTCCGACAGCCGCTCCACGAGGAGCAGTCCGACGCCTTCGCTCCAGCCGGTTCCGTCCGCGCCCGCCGCGAAGGGCTTGCAGCGTCCGTCGGCCGCCAGCCCGCGCTGGCGGGCGAACTCCACGAAGGAGGACGGGGTCGCCATCACCGTCACGCCGCCGGCGAGCGCCAGCGAACACTCCCCCGACCGCAGCGACTGCGCCGCCATGTGGAGCGCCACCAGCGAGGACGAGCAGGCCGTGTCGACCGTGACCGCCGGGCCCTCGAAGCCGAAGGTGTACGACACCCGGCCGGAGATGACGCTCAGCGCGTTGCCGGTGAGCGCGTGTCCGGCGACCTCGTCCTGTGCCGCGTCCAGGACGGTGCGGTAGTCCTGGGCGTTGGTGCCCGCGAAGACACCGGTGCTGCTGCCCCGCAGGGACTCGGGGTCGATGCCGGCCCGTTCGAGGACCTCCCAGGTGGTCTCCAGCAGCAGGCGCTGCTGGGGGTCCATGGCGAGGGCCTCGCGCGGCGAGATCCCGAAGAAGTCCGCGTCGAAACCGGCCACGTCGTCGAGGAAGCCGCCGCCGCGGGCGTAGCTCGTCCCCTGGTGGTCGGGGTCCGGGTGGTAGAGCCGGTCGAGGTCCCAGCCCCGGTCGCCGGGGAGGGGGGAGATGGCGTCCCGGCCTTCGGCCAGCAGTTGCCAGAGCTCCTCCGGTGAGCCGACGCCGCCGGGCAGCCGGCAGGCCATGCCCACGATCGCCACCGGCTCGTCGAGTACGGCGGCCGCCCGTTCCACGACGGCCGTGGCCCCGGCCGTGCCCAGGACCTCGGAGCGCAGGTAGCCGGCGACCGCGGTGGGCGTGGGGTGGTCGAAGAGGAGGGTGGCGGGCAGCCGCAGGCCGGCCGCGGCGGACAGGCGGTTGCGCAGGGCGACCGCCATCATCGAGTCGAATCCCAGGTCGCGGAAGGGGCGTTGGGCGTCGACGGTGTCCGGCGAGGTGTGCCCGAGGGTCTGCGCGGCCTCCTCCCGGACCAGGTGCAGCAGGGCCCGCTCCTGCTCGGCGGGCGGCAGTGCGCCGATCCGGTCGCGCAGCGGGGAGCGCTCCTCGCGCGGCCGGTCGCCGCCGGTGAGGGCGTGGCGCGCCTCGGGGAGGCCGGCGAGGAGGGGGCTGGGGCGGACGGCGGTCAGGGCCGGGGCGTACGCCGCCCAGTCCACGTCGGCCACGGTCACGTTCGCGGCCCCCTGGGCGAGGGCCTGGCGGAGTGCGGCGAGCGCGGGGGCCGGGGCCATGGGGAGCAGTCCGTCGCGGCGCAGCCGGTCGGCGGCCTCGCTGTCCGTGGCCATGCCGGAGTCGGCCCAGGGGCCCCAGGCGACCGAGGTGGCGGGCAGGCCCGTGCGGCGGCGCTGCTCGGCGAGGGCGTCGAGGAAGGCGTTGGCGGCGGCGTAGTTGGCCTGGCCGGCGTTGCCCAGGACGCCGGTGACCGAGGAGAACAGGACGAACATCTCCAGGCCGAGGTCCCGGGTGAGTTCGTGCAGGTGCAGAGCGGCGGTGGCCTTCGGACGCAGGACGGCCTCGAAGCGCTCGGGGGTGAGGGCCTCCAGCACGCCGTCGTCCAGCACACCGGCGGCGTGCACGACGCCGGTCAGGGGAAGGTCCTCGGGGATGCCCGCGAGGACGGCGGCCAGGGCGTCGCGGTCGGCGGCGTCGCAGGCGGCGACGGTCACCCGGGTGCCCCGGTCGGTGAGGGCGGCGGCGAGCTCCCGCGCGCCGGGGGCTTCCAGGCCGCGGCGGCCGGTGAGCACCAGGTGCTCGGCCCCGGCGTCCGCCAGCCAGTGCGCGACGTGGGCGCCCAGCGCGCCGGTGCCGCCGGTGACCAGGACCGTACCGCGTGCGGTCCACCGGGCGCCGGTGCCGCCGCCGGGTGTGATCCGTCCCAGGCGGCGGGCGAAGGTCCCGGCCGGCCGGATCGCGAGCTGGTCCTCGGCGCCGGCGAGGGCCCCGAGGAGCCCGGAGACGACGCGCCCGTCCACCTTCCCGGGGAGGTCGACGAGTCCGCCCCAGCTCTGCGGGGACTCCAGCGCGACCACCCGCCCGAGGCCCCATGTCTGGGCCTGGAGGGGGCTGGTGAGCGTGTCCCGCTCGTCCACGGCGACGGCGCCGCGGGTCACGCACCACAGCGGGGCCTGGAGGCCGGATGCCTCCAGGGCGCGCACCAGGGCGGTGGTGGCGGTGACGCCACGCGGCACCGAAGCGAGGTGCGGGTGGGGGCGTTCGTCGAGGGCGAGCAGCGAGAGCACTCCGTCGACGGGCCCGGCCGGCAGCTCGAAGGCGCCGGTGCCGGGGAGGACGAAGGATTCGGCGCTCAGGCCCTGGTCGCGCAGGGTGTCGAGGAGTTGGGCGACCCATGGGTCGCCGGTGGCGTCCTCGGGGAGGACGACGAGCCAGTTCCCGGTGGCCGTGGGGCCGGCCGGGGCGGCGAGGGGTGTCCAGTGCACCCGGTAGCTCCACCTGTCCGCCTCGGCCTGGACCCTGCGCTGCCGGCGCCACGACGAGAGCGTGGGAAGGATGCTGCCGAGCGAGTCCGCCTCGTTCCCGTCGAGGGCCAGGACGGCCGACAGCCCTTCGAGGTCCTCGTGTTCGACGGCTTCCCAGAATCCGGCTTCGCCCGCTTCGCCGCCCGGTCCCGCGTCGGCCGTGGCGCCCGGCTCCAGCCAGTACCACTCGCGTTGGAAGGCGTAGGTCGGCAGCTCGACGCGGGCGGCACCGAGCGTGCCGAGCCACGCGGACCAGTCGACGTGGGTGCCGTGGACGGAGGCCGTGGCGACTGCCTCGGCGAGGGTCTGCCCTTCGGGCCGGCCGGTGTGCAGGAGGCTGATGACGAGGGACTGTTCGAGGGTGGTCAGGGAGTCCTCGACCATCGGCACGAGCACACCGCCGGGACCGATCTCCACGAAGGTGGTGACACCCTCGGCTTCGAGGGTGCGCACGGCGGTGTGGAACCGGACGGCCTCCCGGACCTGCCGGACCCAGTAGTCGGGCGAGCACAGTTCCCCGCCGTCGGCGAGCGCTCCGGTCACGGTGGACACCACGGGGATGCGGGGGGTGTGGAACTCCAGGTCCTCGGCGACGCGCCGGAAGTCCTCCAGCATGCCGTCCATGTGCGGGGAGTGGAAGGCGTGGCTCACCCGGAGCCGCTTGGTGCGCCGCCCCCGCGCCTCCCAGTGTGCGGCGATACGGGACACGGCGTCCTCGTCGCCCGAGACGACCGTGGCAGTGGGCCCGTTGACCGCCGCGAGGGCGGCGCGGTCCTCATCGGCGAGGGACGCGAGGATCTCCTCCTCGGTGGCCTCGACGGCCACCATGGCGCCGCCTTCGGGCAGCGCCTGCATCAGGGTGCCGCGCGCCGCGACCAGCCGTGCGGCGTCCTGGAGGGAGAGGACTCCGGCCACGTGGGCGGCGGTGAGCTCGCCGATGGAGTGACCGGCGACGAACCGCGGCGTCACGCCCCAGGACTCGACGAGCCGGAAGAGGGCGGTCTCCAGGGCGAAGAGTGCCGCCTGGGTGCAGGCGGTCCGGTCGAGCAGGGCGGCCTCGTCCGTGCCGTCCTCGGCGAAGACGACATCGCGGACGGGCCGGTCCAGGTACGGGTCGAGCTCGGCGCACACCGCGTCGAACTCCTTGGCGAACTCCGGGTGGGAACCGTACAGTTCGCGCCCCATGCCCAGGCGCTGGGAGCCCTGCCCGGCGAAGAGGAAGGCGGTGGGCGCCTTGGCGGCGGCGCCGCTCACGAGACCGGCCGCGGCGCGGCCCTCGGCCAGGGCGTCCAGGCCGGTGAGGAACGCGTCCCGGTCGTCGGCGACCACGGCGGCGCGGTGCTCCATGAGGGGCCTCGTCGCCGTGAGGGAGTGGGCGACGTCGGCCGCTCCGAGGCCGGCGTGGGCGCGGACGTGGCGGGCGAGCCGCGCCGCCTGGGCCCGCAGGGCCTCGCCGGTCCGGGCGGACAGGATCCAGGGCAGCGCGCCGGGCCGGGTCGCCGGCGCGGGCGCGGGCGCGGAACCGGCCTCGCGCGGTGGTGCCTGTTCCAGGATGACGTGGGCGTTGGTGCCGCTGATGCCGAAGGACGAGACGGCCGCGCGGCGCACCCGGTCGGCCGCGGGCCAGGGTTCGGCGTCGGCGAGGAGCCGGGCGCTGCCCTCGCTCCAGTCGACGTGGGGGGTGGGCTCGTCGAGGTGCAGGGTCCGGGGCAGCTCGCCGTGCCGCATCGCCAGGACCATCTTCATGACACCGGCGACACCGGCGGCGGACTGGGTGTGGCCGATGTTGGACTTCATGGAGCCGATGAGTACGGGCCGGTCGGCGGGGCGCTGTCCGTACGTGGCGAGCAGGGCCTGGGCCTCGATGGGGTCGCCCAGCCTCGTGCCCGTGCCGTGTGCCTCGACGGCGTCGATATCCGTGGCGGCGAGCCCGGCGTCGGCCAGCGCCTGGCGGATGACGCGTTGCTGGGAGGGGCCGTTGGGGGCGGTGAGGCCGTTGGAGGCGCCGTCCTGGTTGACGGACGAACCCTTCAGCACCGCGAGCACGGGGTGACCTTCGCGCAGCGCGTCGGAGAGCCGCTCGACCAGCAGCAGCCCGACGCCCTCGCCCCAGGCCGTGCCGTCGGCGGCCGCCGCGAACGGCTTGCAGCGGCCGTCGGGGGCCAGGCCGCGCTGGCGGGAGAAGTCCACGAACAGCTGCGGGGTGGACAGCACGGTCGCGCCGCCGACCAGAGCGAGGGAGCACTCGCCCCGCCGCAGCGACTGTGCCGCCAGGTGCAGGGCGACCAGCGACGAGGAGCAGGCCGTGTCGACGGTCAGCGCGGGGCCCTCCAGGCCGAGGGCGTAGGAGATGCGGCCGGAGGCGATGCTGATGAAGTTGCCGGTCATCAGGTGGCCGGCGACCTCGTCCGGCTGCCGGCGGCCGGCGGCGTCGTACCCGGCGTAGCCGGTGCCGACGAACACGCCGGTGCGGCTGCCCGCGAGGGACTCGGGGTCGATGCCGGCCCGTTCGAGGGTTTCCCACGCGGTCTCCAGCAGCAGGCGCTGCTGGGGGTCCATTGCGAGGGCCTCGCGCGGTGGGATGCCGAAGAATCCGGGGTCGAACTCACCGGCGTCGTAGAGGAATCCGCCCTCGCGGGTGTAGCTGGTGCCCTGGTGCTCGGGGTCCGGGTGGTAGAGCGCGTCGAGGTCCCAGCCGCGGTTGCCGGGGAGGGAGGAGACCGCGTCGACGCCGTCCCGGAGCAGCTCCCACAGCTCCTCCGGCGAGCGGACGCCGCCGGGGAAGCGGCAGGCCATGGAGACGATCGCGATGGGCTCGCGCTGCTGCCGCTCCGTCTCGCCCAACTGCTGGCGGGTCTCCTGGAGATCCGCGATCGCGCGCTTGAGGTACTCGCGCAGCTTCGCCTCGTTCGACATCAGAACGCCAACCCCTCGTGGAATGCCGGTTCCGGGCCACAGGACGTCGACACTCACGCCTGACCCACTATCCAGGGCCATCCTGCTCAACGCCGACTGCGGGATTCCGTAGAGCACGCGCACAGCACGACGCCCGTACACACGGCCCCGGTGGTGCGGTGAGGGGCGTGGGTACGGGCGAGGTTGCCGGGAACGGCGGGTGTCCGGACCTACCAGGTCACGGGCAGCTCGGTGAGACCACCGGACAACTGGCCGTCGACCAAGCGCAGTTCGTCCTCACCGTGGACCAGGCGCAGGCCGGGCAGACGGGTGAACAGCTGGGTGTACACCGTCCTCAGCTCGATGCGGGCCAGCGGGGCGCCGATGCAGTGCCACATGCCGTGGGCGAAGGTCAGGTGCGGGTTGGGTGTCCTGGTGATGTCGAACCGCCCCGGCTCGTCGAAGGCCCGCTCGTCGAAGTTGGGGAGGCTGAAGTCGAACAGGACCAGGTCACCGGACCGTATCGTCACGCCGCCGATCTCGACGTCCGCGTTGGCGTAGCGCGGCAGGATCGACCCGCCGGCCTTGGCGGACCGCAGTATTTCCTCCACGGCGAGCGTCATCGCGGCCGGGTCCGCCAGCGCGGCGGCGCGCTGCTCGGGGTAGTCGGCCAGGAGCATCACGCCGTGGTCGAGGAAGGTCACGACGCTGTCCAGGCCGGCGAACAGCAGGCCCACCGCCAGCGGTGCCACACGCTCCTCCGGAAGTCCGCCTTGGGACAGCCGGGTGAGGATGTCGGCGCCGGGCTCGGTGCGCTTCTGCTCGACCAGCCCCTCGACGAAGGCGAAGAGGTCGTCCCGGCCGTGCTCCACGCTCTCCTTGTCACCCAGGAGGGCCATCTGGCCAAGCCTCGTGGTCAGCTCCTCACGGCTGTGCGGCGGTATGCCGATGATGTCGCAGAGCACTGTCAGGGCGACCGGCACGGAGACGCCGCTGTGCAGGTCTCCGGGCGGGCCCTGGGCGATGAACCGGTCCAGGACGTCGTCGACGACCGCCGCCACCCGCGGCTCCATCTCGCGCACCCGCCGGGCGGAGAACATCGGTGTGAGCGCGCGGCGGATCTCGGTGTGCGTCCGGTGCCCCGCCTCGGCGTCGGTGTCCGTGATCATCAGGTCCAGGAAAGGGCTCTTGACGTAACGGGGCGCGTTGTCCGGGTCGGGGTGCGAGTGGCCGACGCGCTCGTCGTGCAGCAGCTCCTTGAGCTCGGCGTGGCGGGTCACCAGCCACCCTTCGTCCCCCGCGGGGGTGCGCACCCGGACGACCGGCGCATCGTCCTGGAGGCGGCGCAGCAGGGGGCTCAGCCGGAGCCGGCCGGGCGCCTCCAGGCCGAGTGCGGGCACGTCCTGGGAAGAAACGGTCATGTCATGTCCTGCCTTCTGTATAGCTGTGTAGGAAATCCGGAAACACGCCGCGGTCGCGCGCACGACCGGCCGCGACCGCGGCGCTCCGGTGCCGTCAGGCCCCGCCGATGGAGCCGAGCCAGCTCTCCACGGCCTCCGCCGCCGCCGCGGCGTCCGCCTTGACGAGGGAGAAGTGGTCGGCGTCGATGCTGCGGACCTGGGCCGAGGGGAAGGCGCTCGGGCCCTCGCCGCCGGCGCCCTCCGGCGCGTTCGCGAGGAACTGGAGTCCAGGGGCCTGCCGCGCCGCCTGGAGGCTCAGCACGGGGACGGTCGGGTGCTGGACGTCGAGCCGGCTGAGCAGCCCCATCCACCGGCCCATCGCGGACAGCCTCGAATTGGTCATCCGCACCGGGGAGACCTCGTCGACCATGAAGTTCCGCCGCATCAGGCCGGCGTAGTCGACGTCCTCCCTGTTCTCGTGCCGGAGGCTGAGGGTGTCCAGCAGCACCACGGCCGTCGGCTTGATGCCCCAGGTGCTCTCCAGCAGCCCGGCGGCCGCGTAGGCGAACGCGCCGCCGGAGGAGTGCCCGGCGAGGACGAAGGGTTCTCCGTCGCTCGCGCGCAGCGCGCTCTCCGCGATGACCCGCACCGCGCTCTCGGGCGTGGCCGGCAGCCGCTCCCCCGCCGCGAAGCCGACCAGCGGCACCGCACTGACGTGCCGCTGCCCCCGGAAGGGTGCCGCGAACCTGGCGTACTCGTGGACACCGCCGTTGGCGGTGGGTGTGCTGACACAGATCAGCCGGGGAGTGCCGGTGCCCTCGGCGAGGGTGGTGGGCAGGGGCAGGTCCTCCAGTTCGGCCGCGTTCTCGAAGGTCTCGCGGAGCGCGCCCAGGGCCCGGACCATCTGCTGCGCCTCGGCGACCCTGCCGTTCTCCAGGGCGGCGGTGAACATCCGCTCCAGCGAATCGACCTCCTGCCCGGCCGCCGGGCCCCGCAGACCCGCACCGGACGGGGCCCCATCCGGGCCGGGCTGTGCGGCGAGTTCGCCGAGCAGCCAGGCGGCGAGGTTCTCGGGGTTCCTGTTGTCGAAGACCGCGGTCGCGGGCAGTTGCAGCGCGGTGGCCGCGGCGATCCGGTTACGGAGCTCCACCGACGTCAGCGAGTCGAATCCCAGCTCGAAGAAGTCCCTGTCGGCCTCGATGTCCTGGAACGACGCGTGGCCGAGGACGGCGGCGGCCTCGGTACGGACGAGGTCGACGGTGTGCCGGAGACGGTCCGACTCCGGCAGGGCGGTGAGCCGTTGGGTGAAGGAGACCGGGGCGCCGGACGTGTGCGCGGCGGCCCGCCTGCTCCGGCGGGCCAGGCCGCGGAAGAGCGGGGGCACATCGGCCTGCGACGCCGTGGCTCCGGAGACCGAGCCCAGCGCCACCACCACGGGCTCGTCCTCGCCGAGGGCGGTCTCGAACAGCGCCAGGCCCTGTTCGACGGTCACCGGCGCCAGGCCGCTGGCCCGCATGCGGGCCATGGCGGTGTCGCTCAGCTCACCGGCCATGCCGGTACCGCCGGTCCAGTGGCCCCACACGACCGACTGTCCTGGCAGGCCCTGGGCGGCCCGGTACCGGGCCAGGCCGTCCAGGAAGGCGTTCGCCGCCGCGTAGTTGGCCACGCCCGGTGCGCCGAGCACCCCGGAGACGGACGAGAACATGACGAACGCCGCGAGACCGAGGTCCTTGGTGGCCTCGTGCAGGTGCCAGGCCGCGTCCGCCTTGGGCCGCAGCACGGACGTCAGCCGCTCGGGGTCCAGCGAGGTCACCATGCCGTCGTCGAGGACACTGGCGAGGTGGACGACCGCCGTCAGCGGGTGTTCGGCGGGGATTCGGTCCAGGAGGCCGGCGAGCGCGTCCTGGTCCGCGATGTCACAGGACACGATCGTGGGCAGCGCCCCCAGGGCCCGGAGATCGTCGGCCAGTTCGGCCGCTCCGGGCGCCTGCGGACCGCGGCGGCCGGCCAGCAGCAGGTGCCGTGTGCCGGAGGCGGCCAGCCACCGGGCGAGGTGGCTGCCCAGCCCGCCGGTGCCGCCGGTGATGAGGACGGTCCCCTCGGGGTCCCACTCCGGCCGCCGGGCGTCCGCGCCGCGCGGCAGCCGGGCCAGCCGGGCGACGCGCACCTCTGTGTCGCGCACGGCGAACTGGTCGTCGCCGGAGGCCAGCAGGCCCGGCAACTGTGTGAGGAACGCCGTCAGGTCACCGCTTTCGTCGAGGTCGGCCAGGACGAACCGGCCGGGGTGCTCCGCCTGTGCCGAGCGCAGGAGCCCCCAGAGGGCGGCGGCCGCGGGATCGCCGCCGGAGACCGCGTCGCGCGTCACGAACACCAGCCGCGACGTGGCGAAGCGGTCGTCACCGAGCCAGTCCTGCACCAGGCGCAGGGCCTGTGCCGTCAGTTCGTGCGTGGCCGCCGGCACGTCGCCCTCCGCCGGGTCCACGGGGACCACGACCAGTTCCGGGGCGTCGGCGACACCGCTCGGATCCGCGGCCCCGAGGGGAGCCAGGACCACGCTCCGTACGTCCGGCACTGCCTCGGGCTCCGGTGCCTGAACCCATTCCAGGCGCAGCAGGGGTTCACGTGCGCCGCCGGACCGCGGAGCGTGCGAAGGAGCGCTCAGGCCGACGGTTTCCGCCGCCAGCACCGGGGCGCCGGAGGCGTCGGCCGCCAGGACGGAGACGGTCTCCTCGCCCGTCCGCACGATCCGTGCCCGCAGCGACGACGCGCCGGAGGCGTACAGGGACACCCCGCTCCAGGAGGCGGCGTGCGGAATGCCGTCCTCGTCGCCCGCCTCGCAGAGTGCGACCGCGCGCACGACCGTGTCGAGCAGCGCGGGGTGCAGCCCGAAGTCCTGGGCGTCGGAGGCGATGCCGTCCGGGAGCCCGGCTTCGACGAACACCTCGTCGCCGAGGCTCCAGGCCGCCCGCACCCCGTGGAGGGTGGTGTCGGGCCTCCCGGCGTGGAAGTCGTCCAGGTCGACAGGGGACGCGCCGTGGGGCGGCCAGACGGACAGGTCGGCGTCCGTGGCCGGCGCGTCCGTGGTGAGCGTGCCGGTGGCGTGCTCCGTCCACGTCTCGGTCGGCCCGTCGGCGGGACGCGAGAAGAACCGGATCTCACGGCTGTCCGAGTCGTCCGGGGCACTGAGCCGCACCTGCATCACGCGTGCCGTGCCGTCGGTGAGCTCCAGGGGCGCGCCGAGCGTCAGTGCGGCGAGGTGATCGCAGCCGGCCTGATCGCCGGCCCGGATGGCGAGTTCGACGAAGGCCGCGGCCGGAACGGTTGTCGCCCCGTCCGTCGAGCGGTCCTTCAGCCAGGGGTGCGCGTGGCCCGACAGCCGGCTCGTGAACAGCAGCTCGCCCGAGTCCGCCAGGTGCGTCGCCGCACCCAGCAGGGGGTGTCCGACCGGCTCCAGTCCCGCCGACTCGACGTCTCCCACCGTCGCGGCGGGCTGGGGCCAGAAGCGCCGGCGCTGGAAGGGGTAGGTGGGCAGGTCGACACGGCGGGCACCGGTGCCGGCGAAGACCCCGGTCCAGTCGGCCCCGACACCTGCCACGTGGAGGTGCGCGAGGGCGGTCAGCAGGGCCGTCTCCTCGGGGCGGTCCTTGCGCAGGGCGGGGACCACGACCGGCGTGCCGTCCAGGCTGTGCGAGGCCATCCCCGTCAGCACACCGTCGGGACCCAGCTCCAGGAAGGCCGAGGCACCCGCGGCCGCCAGGGCGCGCACGGCGTCGGCGAAGCGGACGGTTTCGCGGACGTTGCGCACCCAGTAGTCGGCGGAGCACAGCAGCTCCGGGGACGCCGGCTCACCGGTCACCGTCGAGATGACGGGGATCCGGGGCGGCCGGTACTCCAGGCCCTCGGCGACCTTCCGGAAGTCGTCCAGCACCGGGTCCATCACCGGGGAGTGGGAGGCGTGGCTCACCGCCAGCCGGTGCGTCTTGCGGCCCTCGGCGGTGAACTCCCGGGCGATGCGCAGGACCTGGGCCTCGTCACCGGCGACGACGACCGACTCCGGGCCGTTGACCGCCGCGATCGAGACACCGGCGGTCAGCCGCGGGGTCACCTCGTCCTCGGCCGCTTGGACGGCGACCATCGCACCGCCCACGGGCAGCGCCTGCATCAGCCGCGCCCGGGCCGCCACCAGGGTGGCGGCGTCCGCCAGGGAGAGCACTCCGGCCACATGGGCCGCGGCGATCTCACCGAACGAGTGCCCGGCGACGAAGTCCGGGCGGATCCCCCAGGACTCGACCAGCCGGAACAGCGCCACCTCGATGACGAACATCGCGGGCTGGGTGAAGCCCGTCCGGTCCAGGCGCTCGGCGTCGGTGAACATCACCTCCCGCAGCTCGCGCAGCTCGCCGTCGAAGTGCGCCAGCGCCGCGTCGAGGGCCTCGGCGAACACCGGGAACCGGTCGTACAGCTCCCGGCCCATTCCCGCGCGCTGTCCGCCCTGGCCGGGGAAGAGCAGGGCGAGCGAACGGTCCACGGCCCTGCCCCGCGCGGCCTCGACGACGCCGTCCTCCCCTGCCAGCAGCACCGCGCGGTGCTCGAAGGCGGACCGGCTCGTGACGAGCGAGAGGCCCACGTCGGCCGGCGAGAGCTCCGGATGCGCACCGGCCCACTCGCGCACCAGCCCGGCCTGGGCGTCCAGCGCTTCGGGGGACTTGCCCGAGAGGAGCCACGGGACGGTTCCCGCGCTCACCGGGCGGGGGTCCGGAGCGGGCCCGGCGGCGGGCTGCTCCGCCGGCTGCTCCAGGATGGCGTGCGCGTTCGTGCCGCTGATGCCGAAGGCGGACACGGCCGCGCGGCGGGGGCGGCCGGTGTCCGGCCAGTCGGTCGTCTCCGTCAGGAGTTCGACGTCACCGGCCGTCCAGTCGACGTGCGTCGTGGGCGTCGCGACGTGGAGGGTGCGGGGCAGCACTCCGTGCCGCAACGCCATGACCGTCTTGATGACACCGGCGACGCCGGCCGCCGACATGGTGTGGCCGATGTTCGACTTGAGCGAGCCCAGGAGCAGCGGCCGCCCTTCGGCCCGGTCCTGCCCGTACGTGGCGAGCAGGGCCTGTGCCTCGATGGGGTCACCGAGCGCGGTACCGGTGCCGTGGGCCTCGACGGCGTCCACGTCGGCGCCCGACAGCCCGGCGTTCGCCAGGGCCTGGCGGATGACGCGCTGCTGGGACGGTCCGTTCGGCGCGGTGAGACCGTTGGAGGCACCGTCCTGGTTGATGGCCGAGCCGCGCACCACGGCGAGGACCTCGTGCCCGTTGCGCCGCGCGTCGGAAAGCCGTTCCAGGACGAGGACACCGACGCCCTCGGACCAGCCGGTGCCGTCGGCCTCGTCCGAGAACGCCTTGCACCGCCCGTCCGTCGCCAGCACGCCCTGCCGGGTGAAGCTGGGAAAGCTCATCGGGGTCGACAGGACCGTCACACCGCTGGCCAGGGCGAGCGAGCACTCGCCGGAGCGCAGGGACTGCGCGGCCAGGTGCAGGGCCACCAGGGACGACGAGCACGCGGTGTCGAGGGTGACGGCCGGGCCCTCCAGGCCGAAGGTGTACGAGACACGGCCCGAGACGACACTGCCGACGAGACCCGTGCTGCCGTGACCCTCCAGGTCCTCGCGGGAGTTCATCACGAGCATCGTGTAGTCCTGGCCGCTGCTGCCGACGAAGACACCGGTGCGGCTGCCGTGCAGCGACAGCGGGTCGATGCCGGCCCGCTCGATCGCCTCCCACGAGGTCTCCAGCAGCAGCCGCTGCTGGGGGTCCATGGTGACGGCCTCGCGCGGGGAGATCCCGAAGAATTCGGCGTCGAAGTCCCCGATGCCGTCGAGGAATCCGCCCTTGGCCGTGGCACTGCGGCCACGGTCGCCCTCCGCCCCGCCCAGCAGCGCGTCCAGGTCCCATCCACGGTCGGTCGGGAAGTCCGTGATGCCTTCGCGGCCCGCGAGGACGAGCTCCCACAGGTCTTCCGGCGACCGCACGCCTCCGGGCATCCGGCAGGCCATGCCCACGATGGCGACCGGGTCGTCGTCGGTCGCGGCGGTGACGGCGGCCGGGACCGGCGCGTCCGGCTGCTCGTCGAGCAGCAGGGCGACGAGGTGCCCCGCGAGCGCGGCGGGGCTGGGGTAGTCGAAGACCATCGTGGCGGGCAGCCGCAGGCCGGTCGCGGTGGAGAGCCGGTTGCGCAGCTCCACGGACGTCAGGGAATCGAAGCCCAGGTCCTGGAACTCCCGCCGCGCGTCGACGGCTTCGGCCGACGCGTGCCCGAGCACGGCCGCCGCCTCGGTCCGCACCAGGTCGGTCACGAGGCGGGCGCGCTCCTCCTCGCCCAGCCCCGCCAGCCGCCCGGCGAGCTGGACGGCCGTGCCGGCGCCGCCGACGGTGGTCGCGGCGGCGCGGCGGCCGCTCTTGATCAGGCCGCGCAGTACGGGCGGCACCGGGCCCGTGGCCCGTACCGGCCCGGAGGCCCGGCCGAGCGCGACGAGATGGGCCGCGTCGCACTGCTGCGCCGCGTCGAACAGGGCCAGCCCCTGGGCGACGGAGAGGGGCGAGGACCCCTGCGCGGCGGCGCGCCGCATGTCCGCCTCGGAGAGCGTGGCGGTCATCCCGCTGCCCTGGGCCCAGGCTCCCCACGACAGGGACTGCGCGGGCAGGCCCCGCGCCGTACGGTGCCGGGCGAGCGCGTCGAGGAAGACGTTGCCGGCGGCGTAGTTGCCCTGGCCGGGGGTGCCGGTCACGCCCGAGATGGACGAGAACAGGACGAACGCGGCCAGGTCGAGGTCCTTCGTGGCCTCGTGCAGGTGCCAGGCCCCGTCCACCTTGGGCCGCAGCACGGACGACAGCCGCTCGGGGGTCAGCGAGGTGACCACACCGTCGTCGAGCACACCGGCCGTGTGGATGACGGCCGTCAGCGGATGCTCCACCGGCACACCGGCCACCAGCCCGGCCACGGCCGCCCGGTCGGCCACGTCACAGGCGACGAGCGTGACCTCGGCTCCGAGGCCGGTCAGTTCGTCGCGCAGCTCGGACGCGCCGGGCGCGCCGGGCCCGCTCCGGCCGGCGAGCAGGAGGTGCCGCACGCCGCGCTCCGTCACCAGGTGCCGGGCGAGTTCCCGGGCCAGGCCGCCGGTGCCACCGGTGATCAGTACGGTGCCCTCCGGCGCCCAGGCCCGCGGCATGGTCAGCACGATCTTCCCGATGTGCCGGGCCCGGCTCATGTGGCGGAAGGCTTCCGGGGCCCGCCGCACGTCCCACGTCGCGACCGGCAGCGGCCGCAGCACGTCCGCGGCGAACAGCTCCAGCAGCTCCAGCAGCATCTCCTGGGTCCGCTCCGGACCCGCCTCCGCGAGATCGAACGCGCGGTAGTGCGCCCCGGCGACCGACTCGGGCTCGCGGATGTCGGTCTTGCCCATCTCCAGGAACCGGCCGCCAGGAGCGGTCAACCGCAGCGAGGCGTCCACGAATTCACCGGCGAGGGCGTTGAGCACCACGTCCACACCGCGGCCGCCGGTGACCTCCAGGAACCGCTGCTCGAAGTCGGTGGTGCGGGACGAGGCGATGTGGTCGTCGGGGACGCCCAGTTCGCGGAGGGTGTCCCACTTGCCCTCGCTCGCCGTGGCGAACACCTCGGCGCCCAGGTGCTTCGCGAGCTGGATCGCCGCCATGCCCACGCCGCCGGCGCCGGCGTGCACGAGGATCTTCTCGCCGGGCTTCAGGTCCGCGAGGTCCTTCAGGGCGTAGAGGGCGGTCAGGAAGACGAGCGGCACGGACGCGGCGGTGGCCGGCGACCAGCTTTCGGGCAGCCTGGCGAGGAGCCGCTCGTCGGCCACGGCCACCGGGCCGAAACCGCCGAACAGCATGCCCATCACGCGGTCGCCCGGGCGCAGTCCGGTCACCCCGGGCCCGGTCTCGGTCACCACGCCCGCGCCCTCGGCGCCGAGCCGTCCGGCCTCGCCGGGGTACATGCCCAGGGCGTTCAGCACGTCGCGGAAGTTCACGCCCGCGGCCTGGACCGCGATCCGGACCTGCCCCGGCCCGAGCGGCTCCAGGACGTCCGGGCAGGGCGCGAGCAGCAGATCGTCAAGGCTGCCCTTGGTGGCGATGTCCAGCCGCCAGGGTCCCTCGACGGGCGGCAGCAGCCCGGCGCCGCCGCCGAGCCGAGCCAGCCGGGCCAGCCGGACGGCGCCGTCGCGCACCACGAACTGCTCGTCCCCGGTGGCCAGCAGGCCCGGCAGGACCGGCAGCAGGGCCGGGATGTCATCCGGCTCCGCGTCCACCAGCGCGAACCGGCCGGGGTTCTCCGACTGCGCCGACCGTACGAGACCCCACACCGCGGCGGCGGCCGGGTCCGTCACGGTCTCGCCCTCACCGGCGGAGACGGCGCCACGGGTGACGAACACCAGGCGCGAGGAGGCGGGCCGCTCCCCCGCCGTCCAGTCCTGGAGCGGGCTCAGGACCCGGGCCGTCAGCCCGTGCACGGAAGCGGGTACGTCATCGTCCGTGCCGGAGACGGGCACCAGCACCAGGTCCTCGTCGCCGGTGAGGTCGTCCAGGGACGCTACCCGCGTGCCCGCGCCGAGCCGGTCGGCGCCCAGGGTCACATACCGGACCTCGGCGGCGGGCGTCTCGGGGGCGGGCACCCAGTCCAGCGACAGCAGCGCGTCGTACTCCGCGCCGCGCGCGGCCGCGACCGCCGACGACGACGTGCCGCGCAGGACCAGCGCCTCCGCCGACAGCACGGGCGCGCCCTCGACGTCGACGGCCGCGATCGACACGCTGTCGTCGCCCGTCCTCGTGACACGCGCCCGCACGACCGCGGCCCCGCCCGCGTGCAGGGACACACCGCGCCAGGCGAACGGCATGAGGAGCTGGTCGTCGGCGCCGACACCGGCCATCCTGTGGGACTGGATCACCGCGTCCAGCAGCGCCGGGTGGATTCCGAACGTCCCGGCCTCACCGGCGGCGTCGCCCGGGAGCACGGCTTCCAGATAGACCTCGTTCTCACGCTGCCAGACCGAGCGCAGCCCCTGGAAGGCGGGACCGTACCCGGTGCCCTCGTAGAAACCCTCCAGGTCGACGACCACCGCGTTCCGGGGCGGCCACTCCTTCGAGCCGAAGTCCTCGGTCCGCTCCCCGACGGTCAGCCGGCCGGTGACGTGCTGGATCCACTCGCCGTCGGGCGCGCCGTCGGCGCGCGAGTGCACGGAGATCGTCCGGGTGCCCGCCTCGTCAGGGGTTCCGACCAGCACCTGGACCAGCGCGCCGCCCTCCGCGGGCAGGACGAGCGGGGTGAGGAGGACGAATTCCTCGACCCGGTCGCACCCGACCTGGTCCGCGGCACGCAGGGCCAGTTCCAGGAAGCCCGTGCCCGGGAAGAGGACGTGCTCGCCGATGGCGTGGTCGGTGAGCCACGGGTGGGTCTCCAGTGAGAGCCGGCCGGTGAACACCACTTCATCGGATTCCGCGAGGGCGAGCATCGCGCCCAGCAGCGGGTGTTCCGCCGGCGCCAGGCCCGCGCCGGTCACGTTTCCGGTGAGCGCGCCGGGCCTGGGCCAGTAGCGCTCGTGCTGGAAGGGGTAGGTGGGCAGGTCGACACGGCGGGCGCCGGTACCGTCGAAGAGCTTGGCCCAGTCGGTCTCGACACCTGCCACGTGGAGGTGTGCCAGGGCGGTCAGGAGGGCCGTCTCTTCCGGACGGTCCTTGCGGAGGGCCGCGACCGCGACCGCGTTCTCCAGAATGTGCTGGGCCATGGCGGTCAGCACACCGTCCGGGCCCAACTCCAGGAAGACGGAGGCGCCTTCGGCAGCCAGAGCCTGGATACCGTCGGCGAAGCGCACGGTCTCACGGACGTGCCGCACCCAGTAATCGGCCGAGCACACCGACGCGTCCGAAGCAAGCTCGCCCGTCACATTCGACACCAGCGGGATCTCCGGTGCCTGGAACGTGAGACCTTCCACGACCCGGCGGAACTCCGCCAGCATCGGCTCCATCAACGGCGAATGAAACGCATGACTCACCGACAACCGCTGCGTCTTACGGCCCTCGACCACAAACCCCTCAGCAAGACGCAGGACCTGCTTCTCGTCCCCCGCAATGACAACCGCCTCAGGACCGTTGACCGCCGCCAGCGACACACCCTCGACCAGCCGCTCAGTCACCTCGCTCTCACCGGCCCGGACCGCCACCATCGCACCACCCGCGGGCAGCGCACCCATCAACCGCGCACGCGCCGCCACCAGCGTGCAGGCATCCTCCAAAGAGAACACCCCCGCCACATACGCCGCGACGATCTCACCGATCGAATGACCGGCCACGAAGTCCGGACGCACGCCCCAGGACTCCACCAGCCGGAACAACGCCACCTCGACCGCGAACAACGCCGGCTGCGTCCACCCCGTCTCCTCCAGACGCTCCGCATCGGTGAACATCACCTCCCGCAGCTCACCATCGAAGTGCGCCAGCACCGCGTCCAACGCCTCCGCGAACACCGGGAACCGCCCGTACAACTCACGGCCCATCCCCACCCGCTGCGAACCCTGACCCGAGAACAACACCGCGAGCTTCCCGGCCATGTCCTCGGCGGACCCGCGCGCGATCTCGGCCACAGCGCCGTCCTCCGACGCCAGCAGCACCGCGCGGTGTTCGAGGTGCGCGCGGGAAGTGGCCAGCGAGAAGCCCGCGTCGAGCGGTGACACGCCGGTGAGCGCGGTGATCTGCTCCAGCTGTGCTGTCAGCGCTCGCTCGGATTTCGCCGAGACCAGCCAGGGCACGGACGACGGCGAGATCTTCGGCTCGTCGTCGGCGTCGGACTCCTCGGCGGTCGGCGCCTGCTCGATGATGACGTGGGCGTTGGTGCCGCTGATGCCGAAGGACGACACACCCGCACGCCACGGCCGGTCCACCTCCGGCCACCCCACAGCATCCGTCAGCAACTCCACCGCACCCGACGACCAGTCCACATGCGACGACGGCGCATCCACATGCAACGTCTTCGGCAACACACCATGCCGCAACGCCAGGACCATCTTGATGATCCCCGCCACACCCGCAGCCGCCTGCGTATGCCCGATATTCGACTTCACCGAACCCAACCACAACGGCCGCCCGGAATCACGGTCCTGACCATACGTGGCAAGCAACGCCTGCGCCTCGATCGGATCGCCGAGGGTCGTGCCCGTACCGTGCGCCTCGACCACGTCCACCTCGGACGCCGACAGCCCGGCGGCCGCCAGCGCCTGCCGGATCACCCGCTGCTGGGACGGGCCGTTGGGCGCGGTCAGGCCGTTGGACGCGCCGTCCTGGTTCACCGCAGAGCCGCGGACGACGGCGAGGATCTCGTGGCCGTTGCGCTGTGCGTCGGAGAGGCGCTCCAGGACGAGGACGCCGACGCCCTCGGACCAGCCCGTGCCGTCGGCCGCGTCCGCGAACGCCTTGCACCGGCCGTCCGTCGCCAGCCCGCCCTGCCGGGCGAACCCCGCGAAGCTCATCGGGCTCGACAGCACCGTCACACCGCCGGCCAGCGCCAGCGAGCACTCGCCGGTGCGCAGCGCGTGGGCCGCGAGGTGCAGCGAGACGAGGGAGGACGAGCACGCGGTGTCGACGGTGACCGCCGGCCCCTCCAGACCGAAGCTGTACGAGACGCGTCCGGAGAGGACGCTGCCCGCGAGTCCGGTGCTGGCGTGGCCTTCGACGTCCTCGCGGGAGTTCATGACGACGCCGACGTAGTCGACGCCGTTCGTACCGACGAACACACCGGTCTCACTGCCCCGCAGGGAAGCGGGGTCGATGCCGGACCGCTCCAGGGCTTCCCAGGAGGTCTCCAGCAGCAGCCGCTGCTGGGGGTCCATGGCCACGGCCTCGCGCGGCGAGATACCGAAGAAGCCGGCGTCGAACGCGGCGGCGTCGACGAAGCCGCCCTCGGCCGCCGTGCGCATACCGTCGCCGTCGCCCGCCAGAAGGCCGAGGTCCCAGCTGCGGTCCGTGGGGAACGGCGAGATGCCGTCACGGCCCTCGTGCAGCAACTGCCAGAATTCTTCCGGCGACCGCACGCCGCCCGGGAAACGGCAGGACATGCCGACAATGGCGATGGGCTCCTGCTTGCCGGACTCGGCCTCCGCCAGCCGTTGGCGGGTCCGGTGCAGATCGGCCGTGACCCACTTGAGGTAGTCAACGAGCTTGCTGTCATCGGGCATGACGAGAAACCTTCCCTGTGAAATGTGGAGGCCGGGCTCAGCGAGCGCTGTGACGGCCGAGCTCGTTGTCGATGAAGGCCAAGATCTCAGCCGTATCGGCGGCTTCGATCCTTTCGGCGACCTCGTCGCCGGTGTCCTCCACTTCGGTTCCCCGCCACTTCTCCAGCATCTGGAGCAGTCGGCCGGAGACGGCCGACCTGGTGCGGGCGTCCGGCTCGCCGGCGGCGAGCGCGGAGTCGAGACGTGCGAGTTCCGCGAGGAGTGCCGAGCCCGTGTCGGTCACGGCCTCGTCCACGAGCCGCGGGACGAGATGGGCGGCGAGCACGGTGGGGCTGGGGTAGTCGAAGACGAGGGTCGCGGACAGCCGCAGGCCCGTCGCGGCGGTGAGCCGGTTGCGCAGCTCGACGGCGGTCAGCGAGTCGAGACCCAGGTCGCGGAACTCCCGCCGCGCGTCGACGCCCTTGGCCGAGGCGTGGCCCAGTACGGCCGCGGTCTCGGTCCGCACCAGGTCGGTCATCAGGCGCGTGCGCTCCTCCGGCCGCGCCTCGCGCAGCTGGCGGACGAGCGTCGTGGCGGCTTCGGTGCCGCCCGTGGCGGCCGCCGCCGTGCGCCGGGTGCCCTTGAGGAGGCCGCGGAGCAGCGGCGGCACCTCGCCGCGGACGCGCGTGCCCGCGGCGACCGGCCCGACCGGCACGAGGTGCGTCTCGCCCGACGCGGTGGCGGCGTCGAACAGCGCGAGCCCCTGCCCGGCCGACAGCGGCGGCACTCCGGAGGAGGCGATGCGGCGCATGTCCGCCTCGGACAGGGTGCCCGTCATGCCGCTGCCCTGCGCCCACGCGCCCCAGGCCAGGGACTGTGCGGGCAGCCCGCGGGCCGCACGGTGGCGGGCCAGCGCGTCGAGGAAGACGTTGCCCGCGGCGTAGTTGCCCTGGCCGGCGCTGCCCATGACGCCCGAGATCGAGGAGTACATGACGAAGGCGGCGAGCTCCATCCCCTGGGTGAGCTCGTGCAGGTGCCAGGCCGCGTCCGCCTTCGGCCGCAGCACGTCCGACAGGCGTTCCGCGGACAGGGCCGTGACCACGCCGTCGTCCAGCACGCCTGCCGTGTGGACGATCGCGGTCAGCGGGCGGTCCAGGGTGTCCAGCAGCCAGCTGACCGCGTTGCGGTCGGCCATGTCGCAGGCCACGACGGTGACATCGGCGCCGAGGGCGGTCAGCTCCTCGCGCAGCAGGGGCGCGCCCGGGGCGGCCTCGCCCCGCCGGCTCACCAGCATCAGGTGTTTCACGCCGCGCTCGGCCACCAGGTGCCGGGCCAGCACAGCGCCCAGGCCACCGGTGCCGCCGGTGATCAGCACCGTGCCGTCCGGGGCCCAGGCGGGCGCCGCGGCGGCCCCCTCGTCCTGTGTCACTGACCGTGCCAACCTGCCCACGTGCACGGCGCCTTCGCGTACGAGGAACCGGTCGTCGCCCGAGGCCGAGAGGCCGGGCAGGGCCGGGAGCACGGCCGGGACGTCCCCGGCCTCGGCGTCCACCAGGACGAACCGGCCCGGATGTTCCGACTGCGCCGACCCCACCAGACCCCACACCGCGGCACCGGCGAGATCGTCGCCGGACACCGCGCCGCGGGTCACGAACACCAGCCGCGACGCGGCGAACCGCTCCTCCGCCAGCCACTCCTGCACCAGCCCCAGGACGCGTGCCGTGAGTTCGTGCACGGAGGCGGGCACGTCCTCCGCCGTACCCGACACCCGGACGACGACCAGGTCCGGGACCTCCGCCAGCCCTGCCAGGCCCGCCGGGCCGAGCGCCGCGCTCCGCACCTCTTCGGAAGCCCGCGCCTCCGGGGCCGCCACCCACTCCAGCCGTAGCAGCGAACCCTGCCGGTCGGACTGCCGTACCGTCTTCCGGGCCTCCAGGACCAGCGAGTCGGCCGAGAGGACCGGCGCGCCCTCGGCGTCCGCGACGGCGACGGAGAAGGTGTCCTCTCCGGACTTGACGATGCGTATCCGCACGGCCGAAGCGCCACTCGCGTGCAGCGACACCCCGCTCCACGACGACGGCCCCATGCCCTCGTCGCCCCCGGTCGCCCGGGTCACCGCCTCCAGCAGCGCCGGGTGCAGCCCGAAGGCCCCGGCATCGTCCGCTCCGTCCGGGAGCGCGGCCTCGACGAAGGTCTCGTCACCCCGGCTCCAGAGCGCGCGTACGGTGCGGAAGACCGGGCCGTGCTCCTCGGTGGAGTCCTCCGGGGCGACGGCCACGGCGCCGCTCGGCGGCCACACCGAGGCGTCGAACTCCACTGCCGGCAGCGGGGATTCCAGCAGTACGCCGTCGGCATGCTCCGTCCACACCTCGTCCGTGGAGCCCGCGGCCCGTGCGTGGATGCGCACCGGGCGCGCGCCCTCCGCGTCGGGGGCACCGACCCGCACCTGGAGGAGCACGTCGTCCCCGGCCAGCACGAGGGGCTCGGCGAAGGTGAGCTCGCCGACCCGGTCGCAGCCGACGTGGTCGCCCGCGCGGACGGCCAGTTCGAGGAACCCGGCGGTGGGGAAGACGGACACGCCGTCGATCACGTGGTCCAGCAGCCAAGGGTGGGTCCGTGCCGACAGTCGGCTCGTGAAGAGCATCCCGTCGGAGTCGGCCAACGTCACCGCCGCACCCAGCAGTGGATGTCCGGCGGGCATCAGGCCCGCGGCGGACACGTCGCCGGCCGAGGCGGCCGGCTTCGGCCAGTAGCACTCGTGCTGGAAGGGGTAGGTGGGCAGGTCGACACGGCGGGCGCCGGTACCGTCGAAGAGCTTGGCCCAGTCGGTCTCGACACCTGCCACGTGGAGGTGTGCCAGGGCGGTCAGGAGGGCCGTCTCTTCCGGACGGTCCTTGCGGAGGGCCGCAACCGCGACCGCGTTCTCCAGAATGTGCTGGGCCATGGCGGTCAGCACACCGTCCGGGCCCAACTCCAGGAAGACGGAGGCGCCTTCGGCAGCCAGAGCCTGGATACCGTCAGCGAAGCGCACGGTCTCACGGACATGCCGCACCCAGTAATCGGCCGAGCACACCGACGCGTCCGAAGCGAGCTCGCCCGTCACATTCGACACCAGCGGGATCTCCGGTGCCTGGAACGTGAGACCTTCCACGACCCGGCGGAACTCCGCCAGCATCGGCTCCATCAACGGCGAATGGAACGCATGACTCACCGACAACCGCTGCGTCTTACGGCCCTCGACCACAAACCCCTCAGCAAGACGCAGGACCTGCTTCTCGTCCCCCGCGATGACAACCGCCTCGGGACCGTTGACCGCCGCCAGCGACACACCCTCGACCAGCCGCTCAGTCACCTCGCTCTCACCGGCCCGGAGCGCCACCATCGCACCACCCGCGGGCAGCGCACCCATCAACCGCGCACGCGCCGCCACCAGCGTGCAGGCATCCTCCAAAGAGAACACCCCCGCCACATACGCCGCGACGATCTCACCGATCGAATGCCCCGCGACGAAGTCCGGGCGAACACCCCAGGACTCGACCAGCCGGAACAACGCCACCTCGACCGCGAACAACGCCGGCTGCGTCCACCCCGTCTCCTCCAGACGCTCCGCATCGGTGAACATCACCTCCCGCAGCTCACCATCGAAGTGCGCCAGCACCGCGTCCAACGCCTCCGCGAACACCGGGAACCGCCCGTACAACTCACGGCCCATCCCCACCCGCTGCGACCCCTGCCCCGAGAACAACACCGCCAGGGAACGGCCCGTGTCCGCGCGTCCCCGGGCCGCCTCGGAGAGCCCGCCGTCGGGGTACCCGGCCAGCAGCACCGCGCGGTGTTCGAACGCCGAACGGCCCGTAGCCAGCGAGAACCCCACGTCCAGCGGTGACGGCGACCCCGTGAGCGACGAGATCCGCTCCACCTGTGCCGTGAGCGCCTGCTCGGACCTGGCCGACAGCACCCACGGCACGACGGCGGGCAGGTTTCCCTGCTCTTCCTCAGCCCGCTCGGCCTGTTCGGGCTGTTCGGCCTGCTCCACGATCACGTGGGCGTTGGTGCCGCTGATGCCGAAGGACGACACACCCGCGCGCCACGGCCGGTCCACCTCCGGCCACCCCACAGCATCCGTCAGCAACTCCACCGCACCCGACGACCAGTCCACATGCGACGACGGCGCATCCACATGCAACGTCTTCGGCAACACACCATGCCGCAACGCCAAGACCATCTTGATGATCCCCGCCACACCCGCAGCCGCCTGCGTATGCCCGATATTCGACTTCACCGAACCCAACCACAACGGCCGCCCGGAGTCACGGTCCTGACCATACGTAGCAAGCAGCGCCTGCGCCTCGATCGGATCACCCAGCGCCGTGCCCGTACCGTGCGCCTCGACCACATCCACCTCGGACGCCGACAGCCCGGCAGCCGCCAACGCCTGCCGGATCACCCGCTGCTGCGAAGGTCCGCTGGGCGCGGTGAAGCCGTTAGAGGCGCCGTCCTGGTTGACGGCGGAACCGCGCACGACGGCCAGGACCGGGTGCCCGTTGCGGCGGGCGTCGGAGAGGCGCTCGACGAGGAGGACACCGGCGCCCTCGGACCAGCCCGTGCCGTCGGCCGCGTCCGCGAACGCCTTGCACCGGCCGTCCGCCGCGAGGCCGCCCTGTCTGCTGAACTCCATCAGGGACCCGGGGGACGACATGACGTTCACCCCGCCGACCAGGGCCAGCGAGCACTCGCCGGCCCTGAGGGCCTGGCTCGCCGTGTGCAGGGCCACGAGCGAGGAGGAGCACGCGGTGTCGACGGTGACCGCCGGGCCCTCCAGGCCCAGCGCGTAGGAGAGCCGGCCGGAGACGGCGCTCGCGGCGATGCCGGTGCCGATGTCACCGGTGGCGTCGGCCAGGGACCGTACGAGGAGGTAGGCGTAGTCCTGCCCGTTCGTGCCGACGAAGACACCGGTGCGGCTGCCGCGCAGGGACACCGGGTCGATGCCGGCCCGCTCGATCGCCTCCCAGGAGGTCTCCAGCAGCAGCCGCTGCTGAGGGTCCATCGCCACGGCCTCGCGCGGCGAGATCCCGAAGAAGCCGGCGTCGAAGTCCCCGACACCGTCGACGAAGCCGCCTTCCTGGCTGACGGCGTTGCCGCGCCGGTCGACCCCGGCGTCCCGCAGGGCGTCGAGGTCCCAGCCGCGGTCCGTGGGGAAGCCGGAGATGGCGTCCTTGCCGGAGGCCACGAGCTCCCACAGGTCCTCGGGCGAGCTCACGCCTCCGGGGTAGCGGCAGCTCATGGCGACGATCGCGATCGGTTCCCTGGCCGCGGCGACGAGCTTGTGGTTCTGCCGGCGCAGGTGCTCGGCCTCCTTCAGCGAGGCGCGAAGAGCCGCGACGACGTTTTCGCTGGATGTGGTCATGGTCCGCTCTTTCAGCGCTCGTGGTGGGAATTGCCGTCGAGTGCCGCCCGCACCAGGTCGTCGACGTCCATCGCGTCGATCGACTCCTCGTAGGCGTGCGCCTCCTCCGCGGTGGCCTCGCCGTCGGGCGCGGCGCTCTGCTCGGCCGCGAGCTTCAGCAGCGGTTCGAGGACGCCGATCTCCCGGAGCTGGGCCACGGAGACGGAGGCGAGCAGGGCCCTGATCCCGGCCTGGTCGAGGTCGCCGTCACCGGCCCCCTCACCGGCCGCGCCCCCGGCCTCCTCGTCGAGCGCCAGCAGGCGCAGGATGTGGTCGGCCAGGTCCGCGGGGCTCGGGTGGTCGAAGACGAGCGTGGCGGTGAGAGCGAGCCCCGTCGCGGAGTTGAGCTGGTTGCGCAGCTCGACCGCGCTGAGGGAGTCGAAGCCGAGGTCCCGGAACGCCCGGTCGGCGCCGACGGCGTCGGCGGAGGCGTGTCCCAGCGTGGCGGCGGCCCGGCTGCGCACCAGGTCCAGTACGGCCGCGGGGCGCTTCGCCGGAGGCAGGCCCGCCAGCCGCTCGCGCAGGGCGGTGCCGGTGGTCTCCCCGTCCGGGTGCCCGGCCGGGTGGGACTCGGCGCCGGCGGCCGGCTGCCCGAGGAGCGGGCTGGGCCGGACGGTGGTGAACGACCGGACGAACCGCTCGTGTTCGACGTCGGCGACGACCTCGGTGGGCCGCCCGTCCATGACCACCCGGCGCAGCGCCGTGACGGCGAGGTCCGGGTCCAGGGGGCGGATGCCGGTGCGCCGGGCCGCAGCGGCCGCGCGGTCGTCGTCGGCCATTCCGCCGCCGCCCCAGGCGCCCCAGGCGATCGAGGTCGCCGCGAGGCCCTCGGCCCGGCGCCGCTCGGCGAGGGCGTCCAGGAAGGCGTTGGCAGCGGCGTAGTTGGCCTGTCCGGGGTTGCCGACCGCGGCGGACGTCGAGGAGAACAGGGCGAACACGGCCAGGTCCAGGTCGCGGGTGAGGTCGTGCAGGGCGAGGGCCGAGGCGGCCTTGGCCCGGAAGACGGCCTCGAACCGGTCCGGCGTGAGGCCGTCGAGCACTCCGTCGTCGAGGACGCCCGCGGTGTGGACGATCCCGGTGAGGGGTGCCTCGGCGGGGATGCCGGCGAGGACGGCGGCGAGCGCGTCGCGGTCGGCCGCGTCACAGGCGGTGAGGGTGGCCTCCGCGCCCAAGGCGGCCAGGTCGGCCCGCAGTTCGGCGGCGCCGGGGGCGTCGGGGCCCCGGCGGCTGAGGAGCAGCAGGTTGCGCGCTCCCGCCCGGGCCAGTTCGCGTGCCACCCGGGCGCCCAGGACGCCGGTGCCGCCGGTGATCAGGACGGTGCCCGTGGGGTTCCACTCCCTGTCCGCGGGCATTCCCCCGGCCGGTACGGGGACCAGCCGGCGGCCGAAGGTGGCAAAGGGGCGTACCGCGATCTGGTCCTCGCCGCCGGAGGCCGTGAGGGCCGCGGCGAACCGGGCCGTGGTCCGGTCGTCGAGGGTCTCGGGCAGGTCGATCAGGCCGCCCCAGCGCTGCGGGTGTTCGAGGGCGGCGACGCGACCCAGTCCCCACACGGTGGCCTGGGCGGCGCCGGGCACTGCCTCGGCGGGCGAGGCCGCGACCGCGCCGCGGGTGACGCACCACAGGGGTGCGCTGACGTCCGCGTCGCCGAGCGCCTGGATCAGGGTGGTGGTGAGCGCCAGCCCCTGCGGGGCGTCCGCCCCGTCGGCGGGCGCGGTGGCGAGGGCGAGCAGGGAGAGCACGCCGGTGAAGGCGTGTCCGCGGGCGGTCTCCTCCCGCAGCCGGGCGGCGAGTTCGGCACGTCCGAGGCCGTCGGTCTCCAGGCGTACGGTGTCCGGCCCCAGGGCGGCGAGGGCGTCGGCGGCCCAGGGGTCGTCGGCGTGTGCCGCGGGGACCACGGCGAGCCAGGTGCCCGCCGGGGTGCCGGAGGGCGCGACGGTCAGGGGCTGCCAGGTGATGTGCTGCCGCCAGCCGTCGACGGTGCCCAGGTCGCCGCGCCGGCGGCGCCAGTCGGCGAGGGCGGGGAGCACCTTGGCCAGGGCGTCGCCGTCGACGTTCAGTGTCGTTTCCAGTGCGGCGAAGTCCTCCTCGCGCACCGCCGTCCAGAAGCCGTCGTCCGCGCTGCCCGCCGTGGCGGGACCGGCGGCCGGGCGGGTCTCCGGCCAGAACCGCTGGTGCTGGAAGGGGTAGGTGGGCAGGTCGGTGCGGCGGGACGCGGTCGCGGCCCCGTCCAGCACGGCGTGCCAGCTCGGGCTCACTCCCCCGACGTGCAGCCGGGCGAGCGCCGTGAGCAGGGACTCCTCCTCACCGCGGTCCTTGCGCAGGGCCGGTACGGTCACCGCCCGGGAGGAGAGGGTGTCGAGGGTGTCCTGGGCCATGGCGCACAGCGCGCCGCCGGGGCCGAGCTCCAGGAAGAAGGTCACGCCGCGCTCGGCGAGCGTGCGTACGCCGTCGCCGAAGCGGACGGCTTCGCGGACGTGGCGCACCCAGTAGTCCGGGGAGCACATCTGCTCGCCGGTGGCCGCCTCGCCGGTCAGGTGGGACACGAGCGGGATGGCCGGGGCGTCGTAGGCGATGCTCCGGGCGACCCGTCGGAAGTCCTCGAGAATGGCGTCCATGTGCAGAGAGTGAAATGCATGGCTGACCCGCAAACGCCTAGTCCTTCGTCCGTCGGCGGTGAATTTCTCCGCGACGCCGAGTACGGCGGCCTCGTCGCCGGAGAGGACGACCGATTCCGGGCCGTTGACCGCGGCGAGGGAGACGCCACTGGTCAGGTGGGCGAGTGCCTCCTCCTCGGTGGCCTGGACGGCGACCATGGCGCCGCCCGCGGGGAGGGAGTTCATCAGCCGTGCCCGGGCGGCCACGAGCCGGCAGGCGTCCTCCAGGGAGAACACACCGGCGACGTGTGCTGCCGCGATCTCGCCGACGGAGTGCCCGGCGGCGAAGTCCGGGCGGATGCCCCAGGATTCGACGAGCCGGAACAGCGCCACCTCCAGGGCGAACAGGGCGGGCTGGGTGAAGCCCGTCTCGTCCAGCCGCTCCGCGTCCTCGAACATCACCTTCCGCAGGGGCTGTTCCAGTTCCGTGTCCAGGTGTGCCGTCACGGCGTCGAGGGCCTCGGCGAACGCCGGGAAGCGTGCGTGGAGTTCCCGGCCCATGCCCAGCCGCTGTGAGCCCTGGCCGGAGAACAGCACCGCGAGCTTGCCCCGGCGCGCCGCCTCGTCGCCCAGGACGACCTGGGGCGGGGTGCGGCCGTCGGCGAGTGCGGCCAGGCCCTGGAGCAGCTCGTCGCGGTCGGCGGCGAGGACCGCGGCGCGGTGCGCGAAGGCCGAGCGGGTCGTGGCCAGGGAGAGGGCGAGCTCACCGACGGTGAGTTCGGGCCGGGCGGCCACGTAGGAGTGCAGCTGCCCCGCCTGGGCCCGCAGGGCTTCCGGTGCGGCGGCCGACACGGGCACGGGCAGCAGGCCGTCGTAACCGGCCGCGTCGACGGCGTCCGCGGTCGGCGGCGCGGGCTGTTCGATGATCACGTGGGAGTTGGTGCCGCTGGCGCCGAAGGCCGAGATGCCGGCCCGGCGCGGGCGGCCGGTCTCCGGCCAGGCGGCCTCGTCGGCCAGCAGCTCGATCGCGCCGGCGGTCCAGTCGACGTGCGTCGACGGCTCGTCCAGGTGCAGGGACCTGGGCAGGACGCCGTGGCGCATCGCCAGGACCATCTTGATCACTCCGGCGACACCGGCGGCGGCCTGGGTGTGGCCGATGTTGGACTTCAACGATCCCAGCAGCAGCGGCTGCTCGCGGTCCTGGCCGTAGGTGGCCAGCAGCGCCTGGGCCTCGATGGGGTCGCCCAGCGTGGTACCGGTGCCGTGCGCCTCCACCGCGTCCACGTCGGCCGGCGCGAGCCCGGCGTCGGCCAGGGCCCGGCGGATGACACGGCGCTGCGAGGGGCCGTTGGGCGCGGTGATGCCGTTGCTGGCACCGTCCTGGTTGATCGCGGAGCCGCGCAGGACCGCCAGCACCTCGTGCCCGTGGGCCAGCGCGTCCGAGAGCCGCTCCAGGACGAGGACGCCGACGCCCTCGGACCAGCCCGTGCCGCCCGCGGAGGACGAGAAGGCGCGGCAGCGCCCGTCGGCCGAGAGTGCCCCCATCTCCCCGAACTCGACGAAGTTCACCGGGGTGGACATCACCGTCACACCGCCGGTGAGGGCGAGGGAGCACTCGCCGTTGCGCAGGGCCTGGGCGGCGAGGTGGAGTGCGACCAGCGAGGACGAGCAGGCCGTGTCGACGCTGACGGACGGGCCTTCCAGGCCGAGGGTGTAGGACACCCGGCCGGAGAGCAGGCTCGCCGACTGCGCGGTCTGGGCGTGGCCGAACTGGCCGGCCTCGGGCCGGTAGTCGCCGGAGCCGCCGCCGATGAACACGCCGGTGTCACCGCCGCGCAGCTCCGCGGGGTCGATGCCGGTGCGCTCCAGGGCCTCCCAGGAGGCTTCGAGCAGGATGCGCTGCTGGGGGTCCATCACCATGGCCTCGCGCGGCGAGATCCCGAAGAAGCCGGGATCGAAGTCCGTGACGCCGTGGAGGAACCCGCCGCCCCGGGCCACGGTCGCGCCGCGGCCGTCGGCGTCGCCGTGCAGGAGGCGGTCCAGGTCCCAGCCGCGGTCGGCCGGGAAGCCGCCGATCGCGTCCCCACCGCCCATGACCAGGTCCCAGAGGTCCTCGGGCGAGCGGACCCCGCCCGGGTAGCGGCAGCTCATGCCGACGATCACGATCGGGTCGTCGGCCGTGTCGGCGCCGCGCGACCGTACGGCGACCGCGCGGGTGTCCTCCTCGCCGTCCTCGCCGTGGAGTTCGGCCATCAGATGGGCGGCCAGCACCTCGGCGGTCGGGTAGTCGAAGACGAGCGTGGCGGGCAAGGACAGGCCCGTCGCGGCGGCGAGCTGGTTGCGGAGGTCGACCGCGGTCAGCGAGTCGAAGCCGAGGTCCCTGAAGGGCACTCCGGTCGGGACGGCGTCCACGTCGGCGAACCCGAGCACCGAGGCCACCTCGGCGCGGACCACGGCCAGCAGCGCCTCGGTGCGCTCGTCGGCCGGGCGGGCCGCGAGGCGGGCCCGGAGTCCGGACACGGCGGCCGCCGTGTCCGAGCCGGTGCCGCCGGAGCCCCGCAGGGCCTCGCGGACCTCGGGCAGCTCCGTGAAGAGGGCGCTGTGCCGGGTGCGGGTGAAGGCCGGGGCGAACACGTCCCACCGCACGTCGGCGACCGTCACCGCGAAGGCGTCGTCACCGGTGGCCCGCAGGAGCGCGGTCAGCGCCCGCTGGGCGTCCATCGCGGGCAGCCCGTTGGCGCGCAGGTGCGCGGCCAGGCTGTCGGCGGTGGTGTCCGCCCAGGCGCCCCACGAGACGGAGAGGGCGCGCACCCCGCGTGCCCGGTAGCGCCGGGCCACGGCGTCCAGGTGGGCGCCGGTCGCCGCGGCCGTGCCCCGGCCGGCGGCACCCCAGGTCCCGGCGATCGAGGAGAAGAGGACGAACGCGTCCAGGGGCCGGTCGCCGGTGGCCGCGTCGGCCGCGGCCGCCACGTCGCCGAGGCTCGCGTGGAGGGCGGCCAGGGCGGCGGCCGGGTCACCGGTGGAGGACGGCTCGTCCTCGCGGGCGTACACCACCGCGGTCAGCGGCCGCGCCTCGGGGAGGGAGGCGAGCGCGGCGGGCAGTGCCGCACCGTCGGCCGGTGCGCAGGTGACGGTCGTCAGGCCGGCGCCCAGCGCGTCGAGTTCGGCGCGCAGCTCCGCGGCGTCCTGCGCGGCGGGTCCGGCGAGCAGGACGTGCTCGGCGCCCTGGGTGGCGAGCCAGCGGGCGACGTGTCCGGCGGAGCCGGTCGCCTCGCCGACGACGAGGACGGTGCCGGAGGGCTGCCACGGGGTCGCCGTGGCAGTGGCCTCGGCGCGCACGAGCCGGCGCCCGAAGGCGCCCGAGGGCCGCAGCGCCACCTGGTCCTCGCCGTCCGCACCGGACAGCACGGCGCGGAACCGGTCGGCCGAGCGCCCATCGAGCACGTCCGGTACGTCGACGAGGCCGCCCCAGCGGTCCGGGTGTTCCAGGGCCGTCACCCTGCCGAGGCCCCACACGGCGGCGGCCGCGTCGTCCTCCGGCCGGTCCGAGCGGCCCACCGGGACGGCGCCCCGGGTGACGCACCACAGCGGGGCGTCGACACCGGCGTCCGCCAGCGCCCGGACCGTCTCGCCCGGCTGTGCCAGGCCGACGGGGACGCCGTCGGTGGCCGTGGCGGCGAGCAGGGAGACGACTCCCGCGAACCCGGCTCCCTCAGGGGCGAGTTCGGCGAGGCGTGCGGTCAGCGCGGCGGAGTCGGTCGTACGGGCCTCGGCGACGACGGTGCCGTCACCGAGGGCCGCGAGCACGGCGGCGGTCCACTCGTCGGCGGCGGTGCCCTCCGGGACGAGCGCCAGCCACGGTCCGGCGAGCGTGCCCCGCGCGGCTCCGGCGAGGGGCTTCCAGCTCACGTGGTAGAGCCAGCCGTCGACGGTCTGGCGGTCGGCGCGCTCGCGCCGCCAGGCGGACAGCGCGGGCACGAGGGCCGAGAGCGTGTCGTCGTCGAGGCCGAGGCCGGCCGAGAGCGACGCCAGGTCCTCGTTCTCCACCGCCGCCCAGAACTCGGCGTCCAGGGAGTCCTCGGCGCCGGCCCGGCCCTGCCCGGCGGGCGCGCTCTCCGGCCAGAACCACTCGCGCTGGAAGGGGTAGGTGGGCAGGTCGACGCGGCGGGCGCCGGTGCCCTCGAAGAGAGCCGCCCAGTCCACGTCCGTCCCCGCGGCGTAAAGGCGCGCGAGGGCCGTGAGGAGGACGGTCTCCTCGGGACGGTCCTTGCGCAGGACCGGTACGGCCACACTGGTGCCGTCCAGGATGTGCTGGGCCATGGCCGTCAGCACGCCGTCCGGGCCCAGCTCCAGGAAGGCGGAAGCGCCTTCGGCCGCGAGCGTGCGGACGCCGTCGGCGAAGCGGACGGTCTCACGGACGTGGCGCACCCAGTACGCGGGCGAGGTCAGGTCCGCGGCCAGTTCGCCCGTGACGTTCGAGACCACGGGGATCCGCGGCGTCTCGTAGGCCAGGCCCTCCGCGACGCGGCGGAACTCCTCCAGCATCGGATCCATCAGCGGTGAGTGGAAGGCGTGGCTCACTGACAGCCGCTGGGTCTTGCGGCCCTCGGCGGCGAAACCCTCGGCGATACGCAGCGCTTCGCTCTCACCACCGGCGAGGACGACCGACTCGGGCCCGTTGACCGCGGCGATCGAGACGCCGTCCGTCAGCCGCCGGGTCACCTCTTCCTCGGTGGCCTGGACGGCGACCATCGCGCCGCCCGCGGGCAGCGCCTGCATCAGCCGTGCCCGCGCGGCCACCAGACGGCAGGCGTCCTCCAGGGAGAACACCCCCGCCACGTGTGCCGCCGCGATCTCACCGATCGAGTGCCCCGCGACGAAGTCCGGGCGGATGCCGAAGGACTCGGCCAGCCGGAACAGCGCGACCTCGATCGCGAACAGCGCGGGCTGCGTGTACCCGGTCTCGTCCAGGCCGTCCGCGGCGCCCGAGATCACGTCCTGCAACGGCCGGTCCAGCTCGGTGCCGAAGTGGGCCGCCACCGCGTCGAGGGCCTCGGCGAACACCGGGAAGCGTGCGTAGAGTTCCCGGCCCATGCCCACGCGCTGCGAGCCCTGGCCCGAGAAGAGCACCGCGAGTTTCCCGGTGTCGTCCTGGGCGTTGCCGCGGGCGAGCTCATGGATCCGCTCGCCGTCGGCCAGCAGCACCGCGCGGTGGGCGAACGCCGCCCTGCCGGTGGCCAGGGAGTACCCCACGTCGGCCGGCGAGTTGCCGGTCAGCGCGGAGAGCTGCTCCAGCTGTGCCGCCAGGGCGGCCTCGGACCTTCCCGAGACCGGCCAGGGCACCAGGCCCGGCGCCGTGGCGGGCTCGTCCGCCGCGGGCTCCGTCTTCGGCGCCTGCTCGACGATGACGTGGGCGTTCGTGCCGCTGACGCCGAAGGCGGAGACACCGGCCCGCCGGGCGCGCCCGGTCTCCGGCCACGCCTGCTCCTGGGTGAGGAGCGAGACGGTGCCGTCCGCCCAGTCGACGTGCGCGGAGGGGGCGTCGATGTGCAGGGTCCTGGGCAGGGCGCCGTGGCGCATCGCCAGGAGCATCTTGATGACGCCGGCGACACCGGCGGCGGCCTGGGTGTGGCCCAGGTTCGACTTGACCGCCCCGAGGAGCAGCGGGAGGCTCCGGTCCTGGCCGTAGGCGGCGATCAGGGCCTGGGCCTCGATGGGGTCGCCGAGCTTGGTGCCGGTGCCGTGGGCCTCGACGACGTCGACGTCGGCGGGGGCCAGGTCGGCGTCGGTGAGGGCCTGGCGGATGACGCGCTGCTGGGCCCGGCCGTTGGGGGCCGTCAGGCCGTTGGAGGCGCCGTCCTGGTTGACGGCGGTGCCGCTGACGACGCCCAGGACCTCATGGCCGTTGCGGCGGGCGTCGGAGAGCCGCTCCAGGACGAGGACGCCCACGCCCTCGGACCAGCTCGTGCCGTCGGCCGAGTCGGCGAATGCCTTGCAGCGGCCGTCGGGGGCGAGGCCGCCCTGGATCGTGAACTCGGTGAAGGCGTCGGGGCTGGACATGACCGAGACGCCGCCGGCCAGCGCCATCGTGCACTCGCCGCTGCGCAGGGACTGCGCGGCCATGTGCAGGGCGACGAGCGAGGAGGAGCAGGCGGTGTCGACGGTGACGGCGGGGCCCTCGAAGCCGAAGGCGTAGGAGAGCCGGCCGGACATGACGCTGGCGGTGTTCCCGGTGGCGACGTGGCCGCGGACGTCGGCGGTGCCCTGGCGCAGGAGTGTGACGTAGTCCTGGCCGTTGGTGCCGACGAAGACGCCGGTGCGGCTGCCGCGCAGGGTGGTCGCGTCGATCCCGGCGCGCTCGAAGACCTCCCAGGTGGTCTCCAGCAGCAGGCGCTGCTGGGGGTCCATGGCGAGGGCCTCGCGCGGCGAGATCCCGAAGAAGGAGGAGTCGAAGAGGCCGACGCCGTCGAGGAAGCCGCCTTCGAGGGTCGCCGAGGCGCCGCGGGCGAGTGCGGTGAGGTCCCAGCCGCGGTCCGCGGGGAATCCGGAGATCGCATCCTCGCCGCGGATCAGCAGCTGCCAGAGGTCCTCGGGGGACCGGATGCCGCCGGGGAAGCGGCAGTTCATGCCGACGATGGCGATGGGGTCGTCGTCGGCCGCCCGGCCGGCCGTGGCCGGGGCGGCCGGGCCGGATTCGGGGAGTGCCCCCAGGAGCTCGGTGAGCAGGAAGGCGGCGAGGGCGCGCGGGGTCGGGTGGTCGTAGACGAGGGTCGCGGGCAGCTTCAGCCCGGTGGCGGCGGTCAGGGCGTTGCGCAGTTCGACGATGGTCAGCGAGTCGAAGCCGAGGTCGCTGAACGCCTGGTCGGCGCCGATGGCGCCGGTGCCGGAGTGGCCGAGGACCGCGGCCACCTGGCCGCGCAGGATGTCCAGGACGGCGCCGGGGCGCGCGGCCGGGGAGAGTCCGGCGAGCCGCTGGCGCAGCGCCGGTTCCCGCGGGGCGGCGCCCGGTGTCCCGGCCGGGGTCGTGGCCTCGGTGCGGCGCAGTTCGGGGAGGTCGCCGACGAAGGGGTTGGGGCGCAGTGCGGTGAACGCGTCCGCGTAGCGCTCCCAGTCGACGTCGGCGAGGGTGGTGGCGGTGTCGCCGTGCTCGATCGCGTGGCGCATCGCCGCGAGGGCGAGTTCGGGCGCCAGGGGCGTGAAGCCGCCGCGGCGGACGCGGTTCTCGATGCCGTGTCCGTCGGCGGCCATGCCGGCCTGGGCCCAGGGGCCCCAGCCGAGGGAGGTCGCGGGCAGGCCGTGCGCGCGGCGGTGCTCGGCGAAGGCGTCGAGGAAGGCGTTGGCGGCGGCGTAGTTGCCCTGGCCGGGTGCGCCGAGGGTGCCGGCGACGGAGGAGAAGAGGACGAAGGCGCTCAGGCCGTGGTCCCGTGTCGCCTCGTGCAGGTTGAGGGTGGCGGTGAGCTTGGCGCGCAGGACCGCGGTGAACTTCTCGGGGGTGAGGGCGTCCACGGTGCCGTCGTCGACGGTGCCCGCGGTGTGGAACACCGCGGTGAGCGGGTGCTCCTCGGGGATCGTGGCGAGTACGGCGTCGAGCGCGTCGCGGTCGGCGGTGTCGCAGGCGGCCAGGGTGACGCGGGTGCCGAGCGCGGTGAGTTCGGCGCTCAGTTCCGCGGCGCCGGGCGCGTCGGCGCCGCGGCGGCTGACGAGCAGCAGGTGCCGGGCGCCGCGTGCGGCAAGCCAGCGGGCGACGTGGCCGCCCAGGGCTCCGGTGCCGCCGGTGACGAGCACGGTGCCGGTGGGCCGGAACTCGGCCGGCGCGGGGGCGTCCTCGACGGGGTGGTGCGCCAGGCGCCGGGCGAACGTCGCGGTGGCGCGTACGGCGACCTGGTCCTCGCCGGTGCCGCCCGTGAGGACGGCGGCCAGCCGGCGCAGGGTGGTGCCGGCGAGCTCGTCGGGGAGGTCGACGAGGCCGCCCCAGCGCTCGGGGTGCTCCAGGGCGATCACCCGGCCGAGGCCCCAGACGGCTGCCTGGGCGGGGCGGGCGAGCCGCTCGGAGCGGCTCGCCGCCACGGCGCCGCGCGTGACGCACCACAGGGGCGCCTCGATGCCGGCGTCGCCCAGGGCCTGGACGGCGGCCGCCGTCAGGAGCAGGCCGGTGGGCGCGCCGGAGGCGTCCCGCCCGTCCTCGTCGTCCACGGCCAGCAGGGACAGTACGCCTGTGAACTCGGCTCCAGCTGCGGTCAGTTCGCGCAGGCGCTCGGCCAGGGCCTCGCGCTGCGGGGTGGTGGCCTCGACCCGGACGGTGTCCGTGGCGAGGGCGCCGACGGCCGCGTCGAGCCAGGCCGGATCGGTGGCGTCGGCCGGTGCGAGCACCAGCCAGGTGCCGGCCGGGCGTGCGGTGCCGGGTGCCGAGGCGCCGGTCAGGGGCTTCCACGTGGCGCGGTAGCGCCAGCCGTCGACGGTGGAGCGCTCGCGGCGCTTGCGGCGCCAGGACGACAGGGCGGGCACGACGGCGGTGAGGGTGGCGTCGTCCAGTTGCAGGGACGAGCTCAGGGAGGTGATGTCCGCGCGCTCGACGGCCGACCAGAACTCGCTGTCCGCCTCGTCCGCCGGGCCCGCCGGCGCGGTGGCCGGGGCGGCGGGGTCGAGCCAGAAGCGCTCGCGCTGGAAGGCGTAGGTGGGCAGGTCGGTCCGGCGGGCGCCGGCACCGGCGAACACGGTGTCCCAGTCGACCCGTACGCCGCGGACGTGCAGCCGGGCGAGGGCCGTGGTGAGCGCCGGGGCCTCGGGGCGGTCGCGGCGCAGCGCCGGGATCGCCTCGACGGGGGTGTCCTCGCCCGCGGTGCCGCGGACGGCGCCGCTGAGCACCCCGTCGGGGCCGAGCTCCAGGAAGGTGGTCACGCCGTGCTCGGTGAGCTCGCGTACGGCGTCGGCGAAGCGGACGGTGGCGCGGACCTGGCGGGTCCAGTACTCCGGCGAGCAAAGTTCGTCGGCGGAGACGAGCGCGCCGGTGACGGTGGACACGAACGGCAGCGTGGGGGCGCCGTAGGTGATGCCGGCGGCGACGCGGCCGAAGTCCTCCAGCATCGCGTCCATGTGCGGCGAGTGGAAGGCGTGGCTGACGCGCAGTCGCCTGGTGCGGCGGCCGCGCTCCTCGAAGCCGGCCGCGAGGGCGAGCACGGCGTCCTCGTCGCCCGCGACGACCAGGGACGCGGGGGTGTTGAGGGCGGCGACGGAGACGCGCCCGTCGTAGGCGTCGAGCAGGGGCAGCACCTCGTCCTCGGTGGCCTCGACGGAGGCCATGGCGCCGCCCGTGGGCAGGGCGGCCATCAGCCGGCCGCGTGCCGCGACAAGGGTGCAGGCGTCCTCCAGGGAGAGGACTCCGGCCGCGTGCGCGGCGGCGAACTCACCGATGGAGTGACCGGCGACGTGGTCGGGGCGCAGGCCCCAGGACTCGGCGAGCCGGAACAGGGCCACTTCGAGGGCGAAGAGGGCCGGCTGGGTGTAGCCGGTGTCGTCGAGCAGCGCGGCCTCGGGGGTGTCCGGGGCGGCGAAGAGGATCTCCCGCAGCGGGCGGTCGAGTTCGAGGTCGAAGCGGGCCAGTACGGCGTCCAGGGCCTCGGCGTAGACGGGGTGGCGGTCGTAGAGCTCGCGTCCCATCCCCGGGCGCTGGCTGCCCTGGCCGGTGAAGAGGAAGGCCAGGCGGCCGTGGCTCCGCTCGCCGGTGAGCAGGCCGCCGTCGGGGGTGCCGTCGCGCAGGGCGGTCAGGGCGTGGACGAGCGCGTCGTGGTCGTCGGTGACGACGGCCGCGCGGTGCTCCAGGGCGGCCCGGGAGGTGGCGAGGGAGAAGGCGAGGTCGGTGAGCGGTGTTCCGGGCCGCTCGGTGAGGTGGGACAGGAGGCGGCCGGCCTGGGCGCGCAGACCCGCTTCGGTGCGCCCGGAGAGGGTCAGGGGAACGGCGGTGGGTGCGGCCGGGGTGGTGGTGTCCTGCTCGGGTGCCTCCTCGGGCGTCTCGTCCGGCGCCTGTTCGAGGATGGTGTGGGCGTTGGTGCCGCTGAGGCCGAAGGAGGAGACGGCCGCGCGGCGCGGGTGTCCGGTGCTCGGCCAGGCCAGCGGCTCGGTGAGCAGCCGCACGGCCCCCGCGTCCCAGTCGACGTGCGAGGAGGGCCGGTCGACGTGCAGGGTCTGCGGGGCGGTCCGGTGGCGCAGGGCCATGACCATCTTGATGACGCTGGCGACGCCGGACGCCATCTGCGCGTGGCCGATGTTGGACTTGACGGAGCCCAGCAGCAGTGGGTGTCCGTGGTCGCGGCCCTGGCCGTAGGTGGCGAGCAGGGCCTGGGCCTCGATGGGGTCGCCGAGGGCGGTGCCGGTGCCGTGGCCGTCGACGACGTCGACCTCCGCGGCGGCCACGCCGGCGTCGGCGAGCGCCTGGCGGATGACCCGCTGCTGGGAGGGGCCGTTGGGCGCGGTCAGGCCGTTGGAGGCGCCGTCCTGGTTGACGGCGGAGCCCCGGATGACGGCCAGGACCTCGTGCCCGTTGCGCCGGGCGTCGGAGAGGCGCTCGACGAGGACGAGACCGACGCCCTCGGCCAGGCTCATGCCGTCGGCCTGGTCGGAGTACGCCTTGCAGCGCCCGTCGGCGGCCATCGCCCGCTGCCGGCTGAAGCCGATGAAGGCGCCCGGGGTGGACATGACGCTGACGCCGCCGGCGAGAGCCAGCGAGCTCTCGCCGTTGCGCAGCGACTGGCAGGCGAGGTGCAGGGCGACGAGCGAGGAGGAGCAGGCGGTGTCGAGCGTGACGGCCGGGCCCTCGAAGCCGTAGGTGTAGGACAGGCGGCCGGACAGGACGCTGGCGATGGTGCCGGTGATCAGGTGCCCCTCGGCGCCCTCGGGGCCGGTGCTGCCCGCGGCGTAGTGCTGGTAGCTGGCGCCGATGAAGGTGCCGGTGCTGCTGCCGCGCAGGGTGGCGGGGTCGATGCCGGCGCGCTCCATGGCCTCCCAGGAGGTCTCCAGCAGCAGGCGCTGCTGGGGGTCCATGGCGAGGGCCTCGCGCGGCGAGATGCCGAAGAAGGAGGCGTCGAAGTCGGCCGCGTCGTGGAGGAAGCCGCCACGGGTCGAGTAGGTGTGGCCCGGCCGGTCGGGGTCGGGGTCGTAGAGGCCGTCGGTGTCCCAGCCGCGGTCGGTGGGGAACTCGCCGGTGGCGTCGCCGCCTTCGGTGATGAGCCGCCACAGTTCCTCGGGCGAGCTGACGCCGCCGGGGTAGCGGCAGCTCATGCCGATGATGGCGATGGGCTCGTCGGCGGCCGGGGCGGTGGTGGTGCGAGTGGCTCCGGCGTCCCCGGTGCGGGTGCCCGCGAGGGCCTCGCGCAGGAAGGCGGCGAGTGCGAGCGGGTTGGGGTGGTCGAAGACCATGGTGCTCGGCAGGGCGAGGCCGGTGGCGGCGGCGATGCGGTTGCGCAGGTCGACGGCGGTGAGCGAGTCGAAACCGACCTCGCGGAAGGCCCGCTGCTCGGACAGCACGTCGGGTGAGGCGTGGCCCAGCGCGGTGGCCGCCTCATCGCGGACGAGGTCCAGCAGGAGGCGGTCCTGCTCGGCGGCGGTCAGCCCGAGGAGCCGGGCGGCGAACTCGCCGCCGGAGACCGGGGCCTGGTCCCGGTCCTCCTCCAGGCGCTGGACCTCGGGCACGTCCGCGAAGAGCGCGGTGGGCCGCGCGGAGGTGAAGACGGGGTGGTAGCGCTCCCAGTCCACGTCGGCGATCGCGAGGACCGTCTCGCCGTCGTCGAGCGCCTGCCGCAGCCCGGTGAGGGCCAACTGCGGGTCCATGAAGACGAGTCCGCTGCGGCGGATCTGCCCGGGGTCGACGCGGCCGAGCTTCATGTCGTCGGCCCAGATGCCCCAGGAGACGGCGGTGGCGCGGGCCCCGCGGGCGCGGCGGTGCTCGGCGAGGGCGTTGAGGTAGGCGTTGCCCGCGACGTAGGCGGCGTGCGCGCCGCTGCCCCACATGCCGGCGGTGGAGGAATACAGGACGAAGGCGTCGAGCTCGTCGTCGTCGAGGAGTTCATCGAGGTGGCGGGCGCCGGTGACCTTCGCGTCCATGACCCGTGCGAAGTCGTCGAGGGTCGTCTCGGCGAGCGGGGCGAGTTCGATGTTCACGGCGGTGTGCACGACCGTGCGGACGGTGCGTCCTTCGGCCTTGAGCGCGTCGAGCATCCCGGCGACCGCGCCGCGGTCGGTCAGGTCGCAGGCGACGGCGGTGGCCTCGCAGCCGAGCTCGGCCAGTTCCCGGACGAGGTCCGCCGCGCCGGGCGCGGCCGGGCCGCGGCGGCTCGTGAGCACGATGTGCTCGGCGCCCTGGCCGGCCAGCCAGCGGGCCAGGTGAGGTGCGAGGGTGCCGGTGCCGCCGGTGACGAGCGTGGTGCCGCGAGGCGTCCAGGGCTCGGCCGGGGCGGCGTCCGCGGGGGTGGCGCGCACGACGCGGCGGGCGAGGACGCCCGAGGCGCGCACGGCGAGCTGGTCCTCGCCGGTGCGGCCGGTGAGGACGGCGGCCAGGCGTTCACCGGCGCGCCGGTCGAGCTGTCCGGGCAGGTCGACGAGGCCGCCCCAGCGCTGCGGGTGTTCGAGGGCGGCCGTCCAGCCGAGGCCGAGTATCTGGGCCTGGTCCGGGCGGGTCAGCCGGTCGGCGCGGCCGGTGGAGACGGCACCGCGGGTCAGGCACCACAGGGGTGCCTCGATCCCGGCGTCGCCGAGCGCCTGGACGAGCGAGACGGTCAGGGCGAGTCCGGAGGTGAGCGCCGGGTGCTCGGTGTCCGGGTCCTCGGCGCCGGCCAGCAGGGACACCACTCCCGTGAGGTCCGCGGCGTCGAGCCCGGCCAGGCGCGCGGCCAGGACCGCGCGGTCGGCGCAGGTCCCGTCCAGGACGAGCGTGCGCGGGTCCGCGCCATGGGCGGCGAGGGTCTCCGCGACCTCGTCGGTGGCGACGCCCTCGGCGGTGACGACCAGCCAGGTGCCGGTCAGGGCCGCCTGGGGCAGGCCGGTGAGCGGCTTCCATGTGGCGCGGTAGCGCCAGGAGTCCACGGTCGACAGGTCGCGGCGGTGCTTGCGCCAGTGCGACAGGGCCGGGAGCACCGGGGCCAGCTGGGCGCGGTCGAGGCGCAGGCTGGAGGCGAGGGAGTCGACGTCCTCGTCCTCGACCGCCGTCCAGAACTCGGCGTCGGCCGGGGCCTCCTCGTGCGTCTGCCGCGGCTTGGCCGGGATGGCCCACAGGTGTTCGCGCTGGAAGGCGTACGTGGGCAGGGGCACCCGGCGGGCGCCGGTACCGTCGAAGACGCGGGACCAGTCGACGGTGGCGCCCCGGACGAACGCCTCGGCCAGGGAGGTCAGGAAGCGGTCGGTGCCGCCGGCGTCGCGCCGGAGCGTGCCGAGCACGACCGCCGGGCGGCCGGCGTCCTCGGCCGTCTCCTGGACGGCCATGGACAGCACGGGGTGGGAGCTGACCTCGATGAAGAAGCGGTGGTCCTGGGCGAGGAGTTCCCGCATGGCGGGCTCGAAGCGGACGGTCCCGCGGAGGTTGGTGTACCAGTAGTCGGCGTCGGTGCCGGTGGTCCCCTCCAGCCAGTCGCCGGTGACGGTGGAGAAGAAGGGCACCTGCGGGGAGCGGGGGCGGACGGGCGCGAGGGCGGTGCTCAGCTCGTCGCGCAGCAGCTCGACCTGCGCGGAGTGCGAGGCGTAGTCCACGGCGACGCGCTTGGCACGGACGTCCTCGGCGGCCAGCTCGGCCTGCAGGGCGTCCAGCGGGGCGGGGGCGCCGGAGACGACGACGGCCCGGGGCCCGTTGACGGCGGCGACGGACAGGCCCTCGTAGGCGCGAAGGCGCCGCTCGACGTCGGCCACGGGCAGCGGGACGGACATCATGCCGCCGGATCCGGCCAGCACGCGGCCGATGGCCTGGCTGCGCAGCGCCACCACGCGGGCGGCGTCCTCCAGCGACAGGGCACCGGCGACGGCGGCCGCGGCGATCTCGCCCTGCGAGTGGCCGGCGACGGCGTCGGGGGTGATGCCGTGGGCGCGCCACATCTCGGCCAGCGAGACCATGACGGCCCACGAGGCGGGCTGGACGACGTCGACGCGGTCCAGGGTGGGCGCGCCCTCGGTCTGGCGGATGACGTCGAGGAGCGACCAGTCGGTGAACGCGGACAGGGCCGTGGCGCACTCGGCCAGGCGCTCGGCGAAGACCGGGGACTCCTCCAGCAGCCGGGCCCCCATGCCGGCCCACTGCGAGCCCTGGCCGGGGAAGACGAACACGGTCTTGCCGTCGGTGTCGGCGACGCCCTGGACGACGCCCGGGAGCGAGCGCCCCTCGCCGAGGGCGCCCAGGGCGGCCCTCGCCTCGTCGTCACCGGTGCCGACGACGACGGCGCGGTGCTCGAAGAGGGTGCGGGAGGTCAGCAGGGAGTGACCGGTGTCGAGAGCGGCCACGGCTTGGCCGTCGAGGTGCGCGGCGAGCTGGGCGGCCTGGGCGCGCAGGGCGCCGGGGGTACGGGCGGACAGCACCCAGGGGATGACGCCGCCGGCCGGGGGCACCGGCGCGGTCTCCGGCGCGGGGGCGCTCTCCTGCTCCCGGGGCGCCTCTTCGAGGACCGTGTGGGCGTTGGTCCCGCTGATGCCGAAGGAGGAGACCGCGCAGCGGCGCGTGCGCTCGCCCTCGGGCCACGCGGCCCCGTCGGTCAGCAGGGAGACCGTGCCGGACGTCCAGTCGACGTGTGTGGAGGGCGCCTCCGCGTGCAGGGTGCGGGGCAGTTGGCCGTGGCGCAGGGCCATGACCATCTTGATGACGCCGGCGACGCCGGCCGCCGACTGGGTGTGGCCGATGTTGGACTTCACGGAGCCCAGCAGCAGCGGCTGTGCGGTGTCGCGGCCGCGGCCGTAGGTGGCGAGCAGCGCCTGGGCCTCGATGGGGTCACCGAGGGCGGTGCCGGTGCCGTGGGCCTCGACGGCGTCGATGTCGGCGGGGGCGAGTCCGGCGTTGGCGAGGGCCTGGCGGATCACCCGCTGCTGTGCCGGGCCGTTGGGCGCGGACAGGCCGTTGGACGCGCCGTCCTGGTTGATGGCCGAGCCCCGCACGACGGCGAGGACCTCGTGCCCGTTGCGGCGGGCGTCGGAGAGCCGCTCCAGGACGAGGATTCCCACGCCTTCGGCGAGCGTCATGCCGTCGGCGCCGTCGGCGAACGCCTTGCAGCGGCCGTCGCCCGCGAGGGCCCGCTGCCGGCTGAAGGCGACGAACGGGTTCGGGTTGGTCATCACGGTCGCGCCGCCGGCCAGGGCCAGGGAGCTCTCGCCGTTGCGCAGCGACTGGCAGGCCAGGTGGAGGGCGACCAGGGACGAGGAGCAGGCCGTGTCGACGGTGACCGCCGGGCCTTCCAGCCCGAAGAGGTACGCGAGCCGGCCGGAGAGCACGCTCGGGCTGGTGCCGGTCACCAGGTGACCGGCGGAGCTGTCGTCGACGCCGAACCCGTACTCCTGGTAGGTGGAGCCGATGAAGGCCCCGGTCGGGCTGCCGTGCAGGCCGGTCGGGTCGATGCCGGCCTGCTCGAACGCCTCCCAGGTGGTCTCCAGCAGCAGCCGCTGCTGAGGGTCCATGGAGACCGCCTCGCGCGGCGAGATGCCGAAGAAGCCCGCGTCGAACTCGCCCGCGTCGTGCAGGAAGCCGCCCTGGGTGGAGTACGTCGTGCCGGGGTTGTCGGGGTCGGGGTGGAAGAGGCCGGTGTCCCAGCCGCGGTTGACGGGGAAGTCGGTGATGGCGTCGGTGCCTTCGGAGACGAGCTCCCAGAACTGCTGCGGGGAGCGCACGCCGCCGGGGAAGCGGCAGCTCATGCCGACGATGGCGATGGGCTCGTCGAGACTCGCCGCGGGGACGACCGCGGGAGCCGCCACCGCGCCCTGTGCGCCGAGGAGTTCGGCGCGCAGGTGACGGGCGAGGGCGGCGGGGGTGGGGTAGTCGAAGACCAGGGTGGCGGGCAGGGGCAGGCCGGTGAGCGCGGCCAGCCGCTTGCGCAGCTCGACGGCGGTCAGCGAGTCGAAGCCCGCCTCGCGGAACGCGCGCCGCTCCGTGACGCCCTCGGCGGAGGCGTGGCCGAGGACCACGGCCGCCTCGGCGCGCACCAGGTCGGTCAGCAGCCGCTCCTGGCCGGCCTCGTCCAGGCCCCGCAGGCGCGCGGCGAACTCCGGCGCGGCGCTCTCCCCTTCGGCCTGCGCCAGGGCGCGGACCTCGGCCAGCTCGTCGAAGAGGGCGCTGGGACGGGCGGAGGTGAAGACGGGGTGGTAGCGCTCCCAGTCGATGTCGGCGACCGTGACGGCGACGTCCTCCTGGACGACCGCGCGCCGCAGTTCGGCGATGGCCGTGGCGGGGGCGAGCAGGCGCAGTCCGCGCTTGCGGAGCTGGTCGGCGAAGCCCTCGTGCGTGGCCATGCCGGCCTCGGCCCAGGGGCCCCAGGCCACGGAGGTCGCGGCCAGGCCGCGGGCGCGCCGGTGCTCGGCGAGGGCGTCGAGGTAGGCGTTGGCGGCGCCGTAGGCGCTCTGTCCGGCGCTGCCCCAGACTCCGGCGATCGAGGAGACCAGGACGAAGAAGTCGAGGTCGTGGCCGTCGAGGAGGGCGTCCAGGTGGGCGGCGCCGAGCAGCTTCGCTGCCATCGCCGCCGCGGCGTCGTCCAGGGAGGTCTCCGTGAGCGGGGCGTCCTGGCCGACACCGGCCGCGTGCACGACGCCGGTCAGCGGGTGCTCGTCGGGCACGGAGGCCAGCAGGGCGGCGAGCGCGTCGCGGTCGGCGGTGTCGCAGGCGGCGAGGGTGACCCGGGCGCCCAGGTCCTCCAGTTCGGCGGCCAGTTCGCCGGCGCCGGGGGCGTCGGGGCCGCGGCGGCTGGTGAGCAGGAGGTGCTCGGCACCGCTGCGGGCGAGCCAGCGGGCGACCTCGGCGCCCAGCGCCCCGGTGCCGCCGGTGACGAGCACGGTGCCGCGGGCGGTGAAGGCGTCGGCCGGGGGCAGCTCGGCGAGGGCGTGGCGCACGAGGCGCCGGCCGTACGCTCCGGCCGTGCGGATCGCGATCTGGTCCTCGCCGCCGCGTGCGGCGAGGGCGCTCACGAGGTGCTGGACGGCGGGCGCGTCGAGGACGGCCGGCAGGTCGATCAAGCCCCGCCACAGCTGCGGGTGTTCCAGGGCGGCGACGCGGCCCAGCCCCCAGGCCGCCGCCTGGAGGGGGTCGGTGAGCGGGTCGGCGGGGCCGGTGGAGACCGCGCCCCGGGTCAGCGTCCAGAGGGGGGCGGCGGATCCGGTGTCGGCGAGGGCCTGGATCAGGACGAGAGTGAGGGCGAGCCCGGTCGGCGGCTCGGCACCGAGCGGCAGAGCGGGCCCGTCGGCCCGGTCGGCGAGCGGGAGGAGGGACAGGACACCGGAGAAGGTCCGGTCCTCGCCGCGCGCGGCCTCGAGCCGGGCGGCGAGCCCGGCGCGATCGGTGCGCCGCTCCAGGACGAGGGTCTCGAACTGGGCGCCGTGGCCGCGCAGCGCGTCCAGGATCTCGTCGCCGTCGGTCCCCTCGGCGGTGACGACCAGCCAGGTGCCGTCGAGGACAGGCGCGGCGGAGGCCCGGACGGGCCGCCAGGCGACCTGGTAACGGGTGGAGTCCAGCAGCGCTTTCTCCTGCCGGAGCTGACGCCAGGACGACAGGGCGGGCAGCAGCGCGTAGAGGGAGGCGTGCTGCTCGTCGCGCAGGCCCAGCAGGCCGGCGAGCCCTGCGGCGTCGCCGCGTTCGACGGCGCTCCACAGCTCGGCGTCCGCGGGGTCTGCGGCGGCCTGCGGCGCGCGGGCCGGTGCGGCCTCGGGCCAGTAGCGCTCGCGCTGGAAGGCATAGGTGGGCAGGTCGACCGCACGGGCGCCGGTGCCCGCGAGGTACGCGGTCCAGTCGACGGCCAGGCCGTGGACGTGCAGGCGGGCCAGCGCGGTGGCCGCGCAGCGCTCCTCGCCGCGCCCGGAGCGCAGCAGCGGGACGATGTGCGCGTCCGCCGCGTCGCCGAGGGCCTCCTGGGCGACGGCCGACAGCACGCTGTCGGGGCCGACTTCGAGGAAGGTGCCGGCGCCGTGGTCGTGCGCCGCGCGCATGGTGTCGGCGAAGCGGACGGCGCCGCGGGCGTGCGCGACCCAGTAGTCCGCGGAGCACAGTTCGTCGCCGGTGGCGGGCCGCCCGGTCAGGCCGGAGATGACGGTCACGTCCGGCGCGTGGTAGGTGAGTTCGGCCGCGACCTCGCGCAGCCCGTCGAGCGCGGGCTCCATGAGCGGCGAGTGGAAGGCGTGGCTGACCGTCAGGCGCTTGGTCTTGCGGCCCTGGGCGGCGAAGTGGGCGGCGATCTCCTCGGCGGCGGCCAGCTCTCCGGCGACCACGACGCTGCGGGGGCCGTTGACGGCGGCGAGGGAGACCTCGTGCTCGCGCCCGGCGAGCAGCGGCGCGACCTCGTCCTCGCCGGCCTGAAGGGAGATCATCGCGCCGCCCGCGGGCAGCGCCTCCATGAGCCGTCCCCGCGCGGTCACCAGGCGGGCCGCGTCGGGCAGCGAGAGGACGCCCGCGACGTGCGCGGCGGTGATCTCGCCGATGGAGTGGCCCAGCAGCACGGCGGGGCGGATGCCCCAGGTGCCGAGCAGCCGGTGGAGCGCGACCCCGATGGCGAACAACGCGGGCTGGGTCCACCCGGTGCGGTCCAGCAGCGCCGCCTCGGGGCTGCCCTCCGGGGCGAACAGGACGTCCTTGAGGGGGCGGTCCAGGTGCGCATCGAGGGCGGCGGTCACCTCGTCGAGGGCCTCGGCGAACGCGGGGAAGCGGGCGGCGAGTTCACGGCCGGCGCCGGGGCGCTGGCTGCCCTGCCCGGAGAACACCACGGCCAGCTTGCCCGCGCCGCCGACCTCGCCCTCGGTGAGCGCGGAGCCCGGCCGGTCGGCGGCCAGGTCGGCGAGGGCGCGCAGCAGTTCGTCGCGGTCGCCGACGACGACGGCGCGCTGGTCGAAGGCCGAGCGGGTGGTGGCCAGGGAGAGCGCGACATCGGCCGGGTCGAGGGCCGGGCGCTCCTCCACGAAGGACCGCAGGCGGGCGGCCTGGTCGCGCAGCGCGGCCCGGCTCTTGCCCGACAGCGTCCAGGGCACGACGGCCGGGGTGAGCGCCGGCTCCTCGCGCTGCTCGGCGACGGCCGCCGGCTCCTCGATGATGAGGTGCGCGTTCGTACCGCTGAATCCGAAGGACGAGACGGCGGCGCGGCGCGGCCGGCCCGTCTGCGGCCAGGGGGTCTCCTCGGTGAGCAGCCGTACGGCCCCGGCGTCCCACTCGACGTGCGAGGACGGCTCGTCGGCGTGCAGGGTGCGGGGCAGCACGCCGTGTTCCATGGCCATGACCATCTTGATGATGCCGGCGACGCCGGCCGCGGCCTGGGTGTGGCCGATGTTGGACTTCACGGAGCCCAGCAGCAGCGGTCGTGCCGGGTCGCGGTCCTGTCCGTAGGTGGCGAGCAGGGCCTGGGCCTCGATGGGGTCGCCGAGCGTGGTGCCGGTGCCGTGCGCCTCGACCGCGTCGACGTCCGCGACGGACAGGCCGGCGCCGGCCAGCGCCTGGCGGATGACCCGCTGCTGGGACGGGCCGTTGGGCGCGGTCAGACCGTTGGACGCGCCGTCCTGGTTGACGGCGGAGCCCCGGACGACGGCCAGGACCCGGTGCCCGTTGCGCTGGGCGTCGGAGAGCCGCTCGAGGACGAGCATGCCCACGCCCTCGGCCCAGCCGACGCCGTCGGCGCTGTCGGAGAATGCCTTGCAGCGGCCGTCCGGCGACAGGCCGCGCTGCCGGGAGAACTCGATGAGGGCGCCCGGCGTGGACATCACCGTGACACCGCCTGCCAGGGCGAGGGAGCACTCCCCCGAGCGCAGCGCCTGCATCGCCCAGTGCATGGCGACGAGCGAGGACGAGCACGCGGTGTCGACGGTGACGGCGGGGCCTTCGAGGCCGAGGGTGTAGGAGACGCGGCCGGAGGCGATGCTCGGCGAGGTGCCGCTGCCCTGGTGGCCCTCGAACTGCCCGCCGGCGAGGGTCGCGGCGTAGTCGTTGTACATCACACCGGCGAACACGCCGGTGCGGCTGCCCCGCAGGGACACCGGGTCGATACCGGCGCGCTCGAATGCCTCCCAGGACGCCTCCAGGAGCAGTCGCTGCTGCGAGTCGGTGGCCAGCGCCTCGCGGGGGCTCATGCCGAAGAAGGCGGGGTCGAACTCGGGCGCCTCGTGCAGGAATCCGCCGAAGCGGGAGTACGAGGTGCCGAGGTGGTCCGGGTCCGGGTCGTAGAGGGCCTCCAGGTCCCAGCCGCGGTCCGTGGGCAGGCCCGAGACCGCGTCGGTGCCCTCGCTGACAAGCCGCCACAGGTCCTCGGGCGAGGCGACGCCGCCCGGGTAGCGGCAGCTCATGCCGACGACGACGATGGGGTCCTGGTCGGCGGCGGCGCGGGGGGCGGCCGCCGTGACGGCGGCTTCGGAGCCCATGAGCTCGCCGAGGACGTGCGCGGCGAGCGCGGCGACGGTGGGGTAGTCGAAGATCGCCGTGGCCGCGGTGCGCAGCCCGGTGGCCGTGCGGAGCCGGTTGCGCAGCTCCACGGCGGTGAGCGAGTCGAGGCCCAGCTCCCTGAACGGGCGCTCCGCGTCGACCTCGGCGGCGCCGGAGTGGCCGAGCACGGCCGCCACTTGGCCGGCCACGAGGTCGCGCACCACCTCGGCGCGGTCGGCCTCCTCCAGCCGGGACAGCTGCTGCACGAGGCTCACGGCCGTCTCCGAGCCGGAGACCACCGAGCGGCGGACGGGGGTGCGGACGAGCCCGCGCATCAGCGCCGGTACCTCGCCCCGCGCCCGCAGGACGGACAGGTCCAGCCGGACCGGCAGCAGGACGGCGGCCGTCGAGGCGGTCGCGGCGTCGAAGAGCGCGACGCCCTGTTCCTCGGTGAGCGCGGGCGTGCCCATGCGGGCCAGGCGCTCGAGGTCGGTGTCGGTCATCCCGCCGGTCATGCCACCGGTGGGCGCCCACGGGCCCCAGCCCAGGGAGAGCCCCGGCAGCCCTTCGGCGCGGCGCAGTTGGGCGACGGCGTCGATGAAGGCGTTCGCGGCGGCGTAGTTGCCCTGGCCCGCGGTGCCCACGGTGCCGGCGAGGGAGGAGAAGACGACGAAGGCGGCCAGGCCGAGCCCCCGGGTGGCTTCGTGGAGGTGCCACACCGCGTCGGCCTTGGGCCGCAGGACGGCGCTGATCCGCTCGGGGGTCAGCGACTCGACGACACCGTCGTCGAGCGTGCCCGCGCTGTGCACGACGGCGGTGACGGGGTGTTCGGCGGGCACCTCGGCCAGCAGCCGCTCCACGGCGGCACGGTCGGCGAGGTCGCAGGCCGCCACGGTGACCCGCGCACCGTGCCCGGTCAGTTCGGCGACGAGCTCGTCGGCGCCCTCGGCGGCGGCGCCCCGGCGGCTGACGAGCAGCAGGTGCCGTATGCCGCGCTCGGCGACCAGGTGCCGGGCCAGTACGCGGCCCAGGCCGCCGGTGGCGCCGGTGAGCAGCACGGTGCCTTCGGGGTTCCAGCGTGTGTCGCTCTCCGCCACCCGGGCGCGGGCGAGCCGGGCGCCGAGCACGGCGCCGCCGCGGAGGGCGGTCTGCGGCTCGTCCGTGGCCAGGGCCCGGGCGAGCCGCGGCGCGGAGGGGCCGGCCGGGTCGAGGTCCACCAGGCCGAAGCGGCCGGGGTGTTCGGCCTGCGCGGCACGCACCAGGCCCCAGACGGCGGCGGCCGCCGGGTCCGGCGCCCGGCCACCGTCGGTGGTGACGGCGCCGCGGGTGACGAAGACCAGCCGCGAGCCGGCGCACCGCTCGCTCTCCAGCCAGCTCCGCAGCTGTTCCAGCACATGGGCGGTAAGGGCGTGCGCGGAGGCGACGGGTTCGTCACCGGTGGTGCCGGCGACGGGGGCGAGCACGATGTCCGGGACGTCGGCTGTGTCCGGGCCGGCCAGGGCGGTGACCGTGCGGTCCGGCGCGGTCAGGGCCTCGGCGAGACCGAAGAGGTCCGGGCCGAGGACGGCGACCGCGGCGGGCCCGGTCACGGCGGGCTCCGGCAGCGGGGTCCAGCGCACCTCGAACAAGGCGTCGCGCACCAGGGAAGCGGCGGCGGACAGCTGCTCGTCCGGCATCGTCCGCAGGACGAGCGAACCGACGGAGGCCACCAGGGCGCCCGTGGTGTCGGCGACGGCGATCGCCACCGCGTCCTCGTCGGCCCGGGTCAGCCGCACCCGCACCGTCGTCGCCCCGCTCGCGTGCAGGGTCACGTCCTGCCACGAGAAGGGCAGGCCGCCGTGGCCCTGCTCGCCGAGGCCGGCGAAGGCCGAGGCGTGCAGCGCGGCGTCCAGCAGGGCCGGGTGGATGCCGAAGGACCCGGCGGCGGACGCGGAGTCCGGGGCGCCCGTCTCCGGCAGCGTCACCTCGGCGTAGACGTCGTCGCCGCTGCGCCAGGCGGCGCGCAGGCCCCGGAAGAGGGGGCCGTACTCGAAACCGCCGTCCGTGAGGCGGTCGTAGAAACCGTCGAGGTCGAGCGGCTGGGCGCCGGCCGGGGGCCAGGCGGTGGCGTCGAAGTCGGCGCGCTGCTCACCGGCGACGAGGGTGCCTGCGGCGTGCTGCGTCCAGGGGAGTTCCTCGGGCCCGTCGGGGCGGGAGTGGATGCTCAGGGCACGGCGGCCGGACTCGTCCGGGCTGCCGGCCCACACCTGCACCTGGACGCCGCCCTCGGCGGGCAGGACCAGGGGTGCGGCCAGGGTGAGTTCCTCGACGCGGCCGCAGCCGGTCTCGTCACCGGCGCGGACGGCGAGCTCCAGGAAGGCGGTGCCCGGGAGCAGCACCGTGCCGCGCACCGCGTGGTCGGCGAGCCAGGGGTGGGTGCGCAGCGACAGGCGGCCGGTCAGCAGCAGGCCGTCGGAGTTGGCGACCGACACGGCCGCCGCGAGCAGCGGGTGGCGGGCGGCGCCCAGGCCCGCGGCGCGGACGTCGGCGCCCTGTGCGGCCAGGCCCTTGGGCCAGTAGCGGCGGCGCTGGAAGGCGTAGGTGGGCAGGTCCGTGCGCTGGGCACCGGTGCCCGCGAACCAGGGCTCCCACTGGACGGCCACGCCCCGGACGTGCAGGCCCGCGAGCGCGGTGGTGAGCGTCTCGGCCTCGGGGCGGCCCGGGCGCAGTACGGCGAGCGTGGCGGGGACGGGCCCGGAGGTGCCGTCGGCGGCGGCGTCACCGGTGGCGTCGAGGCAGGCCCGCGTCATGGCGGACAGGACGCCGTCGGGGCCCAGTTCGAGGAAGGTGCCGGTGCCGTGGCCGCTGAGCCAGGCCACGGTGTCGGCGAACCGGACCGCGTGGCGGGCGTGGTCCACCCAGTAGTCGGGGGAGGTCAGCTGCTCGACCGTGGCGAGCGTGCCGGTCAGGCCGGAGACGACCGGGACGACGGGTGCCTGCGGCGCGAGGCCGGAGACGACGGCGCGGAACTCCTCGAGCATGGGTTCCATGAGCGGGGAGTGGAAGGCATGACTGACCGTCAGCCGCTTGGTCTTGCGGCCCAGCGCGGCGAAGTGCGCGGCGACGGCGCCGGCTTCGCCCTCCTCGCCCGCCACGACAATGGCGGCGGGCCCGTTGACCGCCGCGACCGAGACGCGGTCCTGCCGGTCCTGGAGCAGCGGAAGGACCTCGTCCTCCGTCGCTTCCAGCGAGATCATGACGCCGCCCGCGGGCAGCGCCTGCATGAGCCGGCCGCGGGCGAGCACCAGGGCCGCGGCGTCGGCCACGGAGAAGACCCCGGCCACGTGCGCGGCGGCGATCTCGCCGATGGAGTGCCCGGCGAGGAAGTCCGGTTTGAGGCCGAGGGATTCGGCCAGCCGGTACAGCGCGACCTCGATCGCGAAGAGGGCGGGCTGCGCGTAGCCGGTCTCGTTCAGCAGCGCGGCCTCGGGCGTGCCCTCGGCGGCGAACAGCACGTCCTTCAGGGGACGTTCGAGGCCCTGGTCGAAGTGGCCGAGGACCTCGTCGAGCGCGGCGGCGAAGACGGGGAAGCGGGCGTGGAGTTCCCGCCCCATGCCCGGCCGCTGGGAGCCCTGGCCGGCGAAGAGGAAGGCGAGCTTGGCACGGCCCTGCACGGTGCCCTGCGTCACGCTCGGCGCCGGTTCGCCGGATGCCAGCGCGGTGAGGGCTTCGAGGGCCCCGTCGCGGTCGGCGGCGGTGAACGCGGCGCGGTGCTCGAAGCCGGAGCGGGTCGTGGCCAGCGAGTACGCCACGTCCGCGGGCGCGAGGCCCGGGCGGGTGGCGAGGAGGTCGAGCACCCGGGCGGCCTGGGCGCTCAGAGCCTCGCGGGTACGGCCGGAGAGCAGCCACGGGAGGGCACCGGCGGTGACGGTCCCGGCGGGTTCGCCGCCCTCGGGCGTCTCCCCCGCCTCCGGTCCCGGTTCGGCCGGCGCCTCCTCCAGGATGGTGTGCGCGTTGGTGCCGCTGAGCCCGAACGAGGAGATGCCCGCCCGGCGCGGTTGCTCGCCCTGCGGCCACGCCACTTGCTCGGTCAGCAGGCGTACGGTCCCCGCCGTCCAGTCGACGTGCGAGGACGGCGTGTCGACGTGCAGCGTGCGGGGCAGGGCGCCGTGCCGCATGGCCAGCACCATCTTGATGACGCCGGCCATGCCGGCCGCAGCCTGGGTGTGCCCGAGGTTGGACTTGACGGATCCCAGCAGAAGCGGGCGGTCCTCGGCGCGATTGCGTCCGTAGGTCGCGATCAGCGCCTGGGCCTCGACCGGGTCGCCCAGGGTGGTGCCCGTGCCGTGCGCCTCGACGACGTCGACCTCGTCGGCCGACAACCGGGCGTTGACCAGTGCCTGCTCGATCACCCGCTGCTGGGAGGGGCCGTTGGGCGCGGTCAGGCCGTTGGATGCGCCGTCCTGGTTGACGGCGGAACCCCGGATGACGGCCAGCACCTCGTGCCCGTTGCGCCGGGCCTCCGAGAGCCGTTCCAGGACCAGTACGCCCACGCCCTCGGCCCAGCCGGTGCCGTCGGCGGAGTCGGCGAAGGAGCGGCAGCGCCCGTCGGCGGCCAGCCCGCCCTGGCGGCTGAACTCCACGAACGTCGTGGGTGCGGACATCACCGTGACGCCCGCGGCCAGCGCCAGGGAGCACTCGCCCTGGCGCAGGGAGTGGGCGGCCAGGTGCAGGGCCACCAGGGAGGACGAGCAGGCGGTGTCCACCGTCACCGCCGGGCCCACGGCCCCGTAGAAATAGGAGAGCCGGCCCGACAGGACGCTGGTGGCACCGCCCGTCAGGACGAAGCCCTGGGCGTCGTCGTCCGGGCCCACCCGGTACTCCTGGGGCATGGCCCCGACGAACACACCTGTCTTGGTGCCCCGGACCGCGGCCGGGTCGATGCCGGCCCGCTCGAATGCCTCCCAGGAGGACTCCAGCAGCACCCGCTGCTGGGGGTCCATCGAGAGCGCCTCGCGCGGGGAGATCCCGAAGAATCCGGCGTCGAACTCGGCCGCGTCGTGCAGGAACCCACCGGAGAACTTCCGGGTGTCGCCCGCGTCCTCCGTCAGCAGTTCCCAGCCGCGGTCGGCGGGGAACCCCGTGATGCCCTCCTCGCCGGCGACGAGCATGGACCAGAGTTCCTCGGGAGTCGTCACACCCCCGGGGAAGCGACAGCTCATGCCCACGATCGCGATGGGCTCACGGGCCGCGGCCTCCAGTTCGCCCACCCGCTGCCGGGAACGCCGCAGATCCGCGCTCGCCCGCTTCAGGTAGTCGCGGAGCTTCTGTTCCTGGTCCATCTTCGCCACGTTCAACTCAACCCATCTCAAGACCGACGGACAGCAGAGGATTTCGATGTGGACATCCGGCACCCGGTAAGGCGTTCCACAGCGAACGAGTCATCTGGAGGCCCCGCACGGGGCACTGCTCCACCTCCCGCACACCACGCGCTCAGTGTCGGCGGGTGTGGCCACGAAAACCCGTAGAGTCGGCCGGTCCCGGCTCCACGAGGGGGGTGAGCAGGTGTTTTACCGGCGAGCCCTACCAGCTCGCCGCGGCGAGGAGCTCGCCGTGGTCACGCTCGAGGCCGGCCTGACGGAGGTCCGACTCCACCATCATCCGCATCAGTTGCTCGAAGCCGACCTCGGGCTCCCAGCCCAGCTCCCGGCTGGCGTCGCCGTAGTCGGCACACAGCGTCTCGACCTCGGCGGGCCGCACCAGCGCCGGGTCCACCACGACGTGCTCCTCCCAGTCCAGGCCCGCGGCCTCGAAGGCGATGCGCGCCGCGTCCCGCACCGAGTGCATCCGGCCGGTGCCCACCACGTAGTCCCGGGGCTTGTCCTGCTGGAGCATCAGGTGCATCGCGCGGACGTAGTCCCCCGCGAAACCCCAGTCGCGCACCGCGTCGAGGTTGCCGAGCAGCAGCTTCTCCTGCAGCCCCAGCTTGATCTGCGCCACCGCGAGGGAGATCTTCCGGGTCACGAACTCCGCGCCACGGCGGGGTGATTCGTGGTTGAAGAGGATCCCCGAGACCCCGAACACCCCGTAGGACTCACGGTAGTTCTGGGTGATGTAGTGGCCGTACGCCTTGGCCACCCCGTAGGGGCTGCGCGGGTGGAAGGAGGTCTGCTCGCTCTGCGGCGACTCCACCACCTTCCCGAACATCTCCGAGGAGGATGCCTGGTAGAAGCGGATGTGGCCGTGGCCGTCGCCTCCGCCCACGGACTTGCCCAGCCCGCTCACCATCCGGATCGCTTCGAGCATGCGCAGCACTCCGGTGCCGTTGACCTCGGTGACGAGCTCCGGCTGCTGCCAGGACATGGGCACGAAGGACACGGCCCCGAGGTTGTAGACCTCGTCCGGCTGCACCAGGTCCATGGCCGAGACCAGACTCCCCTGGTCCATCAAATCCCCGTCCACGAAGGCGAGGTCGGGTATGAGCTTGGCCACCCGGTCCTTGCGCGGGTTGGCCTGACCTCGGGTCAGCCCCCACACCTGGTAGCCCTCGGCGAGCAGATGCTCGGCGAGATACGAGCCGTCCTGCCCGGTGATTCCGGTGATCAGCGCGCGCTTGGACATTCGGTCCCCTTTCACTGCCACGGACAAAGCCGGTCGAGGGCCGCAAGTCCTCACCCAACGGTCGGCAGGCTCACGGAATCACGGAGCGGGCTACGGAATTTCCGAGTCTTCGGGAGGCGCTGGCCTCAAACCCCCCGCTCTTCGCAGTCGGCGGATCGCCAGGAGGGCATCGGGGATGGCGTGTTCGCGCTGTATACGGCTGAGGGGGAGCGTTCCTCCCGTGTTCTCGGAGCGTGCGGGGTTCTTCGGCGAAGGTGGCAGAGGGGCAGGGGGGATGGCCACGAATGGCGCGAGATGCGGATTCCGCACAGAAGGCCGGCGTTGAACCGGCACCTGTCCCGCACAGGTGAGGCGCTCGTGCGTAAAATTCCCGGTGTGTCCCCCGAGTACGTAGAGCGCGCGTCCCGGCTGCCGGGTGCGGTCGTCTGGGTGCAGGGAGCGCCTGGGTGCGCGGGTCCCGGCGAGGCGACGTCCGTATTGCCGGACGGCTGCATCGACCTGCTGTGGACGGCGGGCCGTCTCCTCGTCTCCGGGCCCGACACCAGCGCCTACCGGCCCGGCCGGGGCCACTGGGCGGGTGTCCGCTTCTCCCCCGGTATCGCACCCGCGCTGCTCGGCATCCCCGCGCACGAGCTGCGGGACCAGCGAGTGGATCTCGCCTGCCTCTGGCCCGGCGCCAGGGCGCGCCGCCTCACCGAACGCGTCGACGCGGCGGCCGATCCGGCCGCCGCCCTGGAGGAGCTGGCGTTACGCCTCGCGGCCGACGCGGAACCAGTCGACCCGCTCCTGCGAGCCGTCGTGGCGTCCTTGGAAGCCGGCCGGTCCGTCACGGCGACCGCCGACTCGGTGGGCCTCGGCGCGCGGCAGCTCCACCGCCGTTCCCTGACCGCCTTCGGCTACGGACCCAAGACCCTGGCCCGGGTCCTGCGCTTGCAGCGCGCCCTGGGCCTGGCCCGCCGTGGTGTTCCGTTCGCGGAGACGGCGGCCCTGGCGGGCTTCGCGGACCAGGCTCATCTGGCGCGCGACGTGCGGGAGATGGCGGGGAGGCCGCTCGGCGAACTGGTCGAGAAGTGAACCGCCGGCAGCGGCCGCCATCTCCCGTGTGCTCAACCACCGCGCCTCCGCGCTGTCACCCTTCCTCGCGGCCTTCGTCGGCCAGCAGCCGTTTGCGCTCAGGGGTGTAGTGCCACCAGGGGCGGCCAGGTTGCCCCTCGGCCTGGTCCACGGCGGACATCACGGTGTCGAGCAGGCAGGGATCGAGCCGCTCGCCATGAGCGGCTGACATCCGCTCGTACAGCTCGACCGGATCCTGGTTCCTCAGCTGCGCGATCTCGGTGATGCCGATGCGTGCGAAATACCTCGCCACGGACCGGCCCACGTTGACCAGCTCGGTGAGGTCCGATCCCTCAGCGGAAGCCACCCGGACTCCTTCCCTCCGTCGTGATGCCGAGCGGGCGCGGTCGCCCCCTCACGCCCACGGCTCCGCGGGCGGAATGTTGAAATTGACGCGGAACAGGTTGTCGGGGTCGTATGTGGCCTTGACGGCCCTCAACCGGTCGAAATCAGCCGGGGTGTAGACGGCGCGCACACTGGCGAGGTCGGTGTCCTCGACGCCGGCGAAATTGAGGCTCACCCCGCCGGTGCTCCACGGGCGCAGCCGGTCGAGCAGGTCGGCGCGGCGCCGCAGACTGTCGCCTTCCGGAACGGCACCCGTGAAGAACGAGAAGGCCGCGTCGCGCCCGCCCACACAGTTGGGGACCTTCGGCGGACGGGCGTAGGCGCCGCCGAAGTGCCGCAGTTCGGTGACGAACGGCGCCCCCGCGTCCGGTCCGGCCAGGGCGATGATGGTGTCGACGGCGTCGTCCGTCAGGTCACTCAGCAGCACGTTGCGGTCGTAGGAGACATACGGCATGGACGTGGGCTCGTGGTGAATCGTGCCGACCTCGGCGTAGGGCATGTCCCGTACGGTGTCCAGGAGTGCCGGACCGAGTTCGCGCAGCGGTCGCACCAGGTGCTCGCCGTCCGCCGTGTCACCGCTGTAGGCGACGCGGAGGTGGGTGATGAAGCGCCCGCGTAGCGGTTCGGGGACGTCGGGCAGGTCGGGGTTGTGGACCAGCAGCACCGAGGAGGCCATCTCCTCGGGTACGTGCCGGACCCATTCGGCGTAGGCGTGCAGCACCTCGGCGGTGGCCTCGCCCGGGAAGTAGAGCCCTCCGCCGTACAGCCGTGAGACCGGGAACAGGTCGACTTCCATGCCCACGACCAGGCCGAAGTTGTCCTTGCCGCCGCGGACCGCCCAGAACAGGTCGGGGTCGGCCTCGGCCGTCACCTCACGTAACCGGCCGTCGGCGGTGACCATGCGCAGCCGCCGCACATGGTCGGCGGCGTAGCCGAAACGGCGGCCCAGCAACCCCGCGCCCCCGCCCACCAGATAGCCGACCGCGCCCACGTTGGGACTCGAGCCGTTCAGCGGCGCCATCCCGTGCGGAGCGGTGCACTCCAGCACCTGCCGCCAGCGCGCCCCGGCTTCGATCCACGCCGTCGCCCGGGCCGCGTCGACGCGTACGCCGTCCATCCGCCGCGTGTTCACCAGCACGGCGTCGTCGGCCGACAGGGAGGGGCCGTGACCGGTGGCCATCACTCCCAGGGGCCGTTTCTGCTCGGCGGCCAGCCTCACCGCGGCCACCACATCCTGCTCGGTGGCCGCCTCGACCACATAGGCCGGCCGCGATTCAGCTGCCCGGTTCAGTCCCCGCCGGGCGTCGTCGTATCCCGGCTGACCGGGCTGAAGGGCCCATTCCATGTGCGTGCTCATGCTCGCCATGTAATCAAGCGGCTCAGTGCGGCATCTTGAAGGAATCGGACATGCCTCCTCGCCCGCCGAGCGGGTGATCGTCCCTGATCAGGCGGGGCGCTTCCGTGCGGTGACGTAGCTGAAGGGCGCGGAGACCCCGGCGCTGTGGTGACCGGCGGCCGTCAGGGCCAGGGCCAGCCGCCTGCGTGGTTTCAGGCCCATGCCCGCGGTGGCGTGCAGAGCGCCGAGTGCGAACCGTCCCCCGCAGCCCACGGCCGCGTATCCGTCGGCGGGCTCGGCTATCTGGTAGTCGTCGTAGACGGCGAACAGGCGGCCGTGCACACCGACGAGGAACGTCCCGGCCTTCTCCTGTTCGGAGTCCTTGCTCGCCCAGCCGCCGTCCTTGAGGCACTCGCGCAGCTTGTCCACGAAGACGGTGGTCATGAACCGGTCCAGGTCGCCCTTGGGACTGGGCGCTTTCAGCGCGTGGTGCAGCAGCTGTCCCATACGGAAGCTGGTGGTGAAGCCCATGACGTAGGGGCCGTTGCGGAAGATCTTCGGATCCCGGCGGACGGTGAGGTCGAGGCCGGACACACCGGCCGCGTCCCCGCCGAGGTGCACCCGTCCATCGTGTACGAGCCCGGCGATCACGGTCATGAAGCGCTCCCCTCTGCTGTGCCGCCCTTCTCGATACTGCGCCCGGGGAAGCGTGCGGAAACCGCTCTCCGGCAGGGCGGGGGCGCCTCAGAAGCGCCGGGCCGGCTCCTGCGCGGGGGCCATACGCGCTCTGGCGCCCTGCCCGGCCGCTGTGGCAGGATGCCCCGCCCCCGACCGGCTGTGGCAGTGGGACGGCCGCGCGTACGCACCCGTCTCGTGGCCCTGACCGTGGCCGACGACGGCGGATCCGCGCGCGGGTACATCCAAGGGCTCGCCCAGGTCATGCCTGCCCGAGGGAGCTCCGGGGGCTCGCATGGAGACTTCTCGCGGATACACGCCGGACGGGAACCCGAGCACGAACACCAGGCGCGCCTCGACCTGTCCCCGCTGCACGCGGACTGGCACCTGCGGTTCGCGTCGCGCGTCCTTCTGCCGGATGTGCACATCACCAGCGCCGTCGATGACGACGGAATCAACGTCTGGCTCAACGACAGCACATCGTCATGGGCGGCCTTCTCCGCCCAGGGCGACGCCACGGCTGTGACACCGTTCCTGAATCGAGCATGAACACAAGAAAAACCGGATGCGTACGGATCAGCCGGAAAGGGGACTATGGCCCCGGGGCCGGGGCCGCCGGTGCCCGGCGGACGGATGACAGCCGTGGGAGGTTCCGAAGGATGGACGTACAGCCGCTCGCCCCACCCGAGGTGGAAGGGACGGAGAACGGCGTGATCACCGCACACGCCGGCGCACCGCGGCTCGTCGTGCGGATCGGCCCGTACACGGGCATGTCCGCCGGTGACGAAGTGCGGCTGCGCTGGGACACCGGAGTCCCGCGCACCTCACTGGTCGACACCCGGCTCATCGTCGCCTCCGGGGTGGGAGCGAGCGCCCTCTTCCACCTGCCCCGGCCCGCGCCCGGCAGGGTCCGGGTCAGCTATGCCGTCGGCCACCCGGACGGCAGGTGGAGCGTCTCCCCGCACATGACGGTCACCATCGCGGGGTGATATGGGGCGGTTCAGGGGGATTCAAGGATTCACCACGCCGGCCGGGATGCCCTCGCGGCCTTGACAGAGTCCGAGCTGACCACGCCCTCGGGGAGGCCCTGGCCGGACCGCACCAGCACTACGTCCGAAAAGTGGCCCGGTAGTCCGCGGGGGACGTGCCGACGTGGCGATGGAAAGCCGCCCGGAAGGCCGCGGGACTGCCCAACCCACTGAGGCGGGCGACCTGTTCGACGGGGGCTGTGGTCGTCTCCAGGAGTTCGCGTGCCCAGTCGATGCGGGCCGCGGTCAGCCAGGCCATCGGTGAGGTGTCCGTCTCCTGCTGGAAGCGGCGGATGAACGTCCGGCGGGACATGTGCGCGCGGTGGGCCAGCTCGTCCACGGACTGACGGCGGGACAGGTTGTCGAGCATCCAGCCGCGCAGTGGTGCGAGGTCCGTGCCGCACGCGGCCGGCCGGAAGCGTGCGATGTACTGCGCCTGGCCACCGGAGCGCTGGGGCGGGGCGACGAGCACCCGGGCGCGGGTGCCGGCGGCCGCGGCACCGAAGTCCCGGCGGATGAGGTGCAGGCACAGGTCGACGCCCGCGGTCACGCCGGCCGAGGTGAGGACGTCGCCGTCGTCGACGTAGAGCTGGTTGGGCCGGACCTCGATCCGCGGGTACCGGCGTCGCAACGCGGCCGTGTTCTGCCAATGCGTCGTCGCGGGACGCCCGTCCAGCAGCCCCGCCTCGGCCAGCGCGAACGCGCCCGTACAGATCGACACCAGCCGCGCTCCGCGCGCGTGCGCCGAGCGGATGGCCGATAGCGCCGCGGCGGGAAGCGGGGCCTCCGGGTCCTCGTAGCCGGGGACCACGACGGTGTCGGCTTCCCGCAGCGCCTCCAGCCCGGCCGGTGCGGCAACGATGAACCCGCCACTGCGGACCGGGCCGGCTGACGGATCGGCGCAGACGGTGACCTGGTAGTGCGGGTCCGTCCCGAAGGTCTGCACGGGTATGCCGAGGTCGAGCGGAAGGACTCCGGGCAGCGCCAGCACCGCGACCCGGTGTTCGTCAGTGGTCGACATGGCACGATCCTAGCGGTGCACGGCCCGCGTGCCACTGTCGAGGGCGAAGTCCGGTTCATAACCTGCGTCCATGGACTTCTCGCTCGAACTGCCCACCGGCCCCCTGGCCGAGGCCATCCTCTCCGCCGTACGGACCTCCGAGACCCCGTCGCTGGCCAATCACAGTGTGCGCAGCTTCTTCTTCGCCCAGCTCCTCGCCGCCCACGAAGGCTGCCTGGAGGACGCCGCCTATGACCGGGACCTGCTGTTCGCCGCGACCGTCCTGCACGATCTGGGCGTGGGCGAACTCGCCAAGGGCAAAGCCCGTTTCGAGGTGGAAGGCGCGGACCTGGCGGCGGATCTGCTGCGCCGGCACAAGGTCCCCGAGGCGGACGTCGGCCGCGTGTGGGAGGCGATCGTCCTGCACACCTCTGCCGGCAGCGCCGAGCGCCGCGACCTGCTGACCTACCTCACCCGCGAGGGCGTCGGCATCGACTTCGGGCACAACGCGGAGATCGTCTCTCCCTGGGAGAAGCAGATCCACGCCGCCTATCCCCGCCTGGCCATGGTCCGCTCGCTCGTCGACGCGATCGTGGAACGCGCCGCCCGGTCGGACGCCGCGGCTCCGCTCAACTCGCTCGGCGCCGAACTGCTCCGCGAGCGCCGGACCGAGGGCGTGACCCGCCTGGAGCGCGCGGCCGCCTCCTGCCCCTGGGGAGAGTAACGGCCCTGTCCGCACCGACGCGGGGAGCGCCTCTGCCGCCGGTGCGTGAGGTGTCCCAGATCACTCAGGCCAGTTCTGTCGGGAATCTGCTATTCCGGCTCGCACCGCCCTACGCTCACCGAACGCGACAGGAGATCCACAGAATCGACACACACTCACCACAGAGAGGAAGCATGAACAGACCGTCAAGAGAGCCGCGAAGCTTCTCGCCGCGCCGGCCGTCGCCCTGACCCTCCTCTTACCCGTCCTCGCCGTGGCCGCGACTCCCGCGGCCGCCGCCTACACCTTCACCAACACCGACGGCACCCCCAACGCGACCGGCAACGGTGACGGAAACCAGATCTCCGTCACCCCCGACGGCACCAACTACACGAACTGGCGCCTGATCAAGCTCGGCGCCCCCGGCACGTTCAACATCGCCAGCACGTCCTCCGGGAAGTGCATCTACGCCACCCAGCCCGCCGTCCAGCAGTCCTGCGGCAAGGACGGCGAGCAGTGGCACTTCCGCCCCGTCGACGGCAAGCCCAACAGCATCGGCATCGTCCGCCGCGACGACAGCAGCGGCACCGAGTGGTGCATGGACAACCGGGGTGGCCTCCACCTGTGGGGCATCCTCGCCCAGCCCAACGTCTGCAACGGCAGCGCGAGCCAGGAATGGACGATCCCCGCCTCGAAGGCCGCCGAGGCGAAGAGCCTCGCCCTCGACTACTACGCCGACCTGTGCGCGAAGAAGACCTCCACCTGTCCGTGGACCGAGAAGTCCGAAGGGCAGCCCGAAGTCCTGCCCCGTCAGCCCGCCTCGTCGGTCTGGTACAACGACACCGGCGCCACGATGAAGCAGGTCTTCACCACCATCTACCACTCCGGCTGGGCGCAGTCCTACTCCGCGGGCCTGTCGACCTCCGTCGGTGTCTCCGTCCCGGTGCAGGCGATGATCTCCAGCCAGCTCAGCTCGACGCAGACCTACACCTCGGACGAGACGACCGTGAACGGCATCGCGATCGACGTCCCGTCCAAGAACTACGGATGGGTCGACTTCGCCGCCGTCGGCAAGAAGGTCACCGGCACATGGACCTTCGACACCGACAACCAGCCGTGGACGGCTGACGCGACCGTGACCGTCCCCGTCATCAACTCGGCGGCCGGGTCCACGATGTACGTCGCCCGCACCAGCACGGACGCGCCCGGCAGTGGCTCCGGCGGCGCCGACGTCAAGCCTGCCGCCATCGCGAAGACCGCCTCGGGCACCGCGGACCTGCCCGCGGGAGCCAAACTGGCCGCCTTCAAGGGCGGTGTCCAGGTCAACGCCGCCGACGGCAGCACGATCGCCACGGTGCACCCAGGCACCGTCACGGACACCGGCGGCACCACCCACAAGGTCGACCTCTCCGTCAGCGGCAACACGGTCACCCAGACCATCGAAGGCGTCACCGGCGACACCATCACCGGAACGATCTCGCCCCCGACCTACTCCCTGGGCAGCGACACCCCCGCCGCGAAGGAGGCCGTCAAGATGATGACGGCGGCGAACTCCTTCATGGCCGCAGCCGCTTCCAGCAGCGACGAGCACGACAAGTGCATGGCCAAGAAGATCGGCAAAGACATCGTCATCGGCGGCCTCAAGGGCGCCCTGGCCGGCCCCGAAGGCGTCGCCACCGGCATGCTCTTCGGCGCGTTCAAGGGCATTGCCACCGGCGTCATAGAGTGCTGACCGAGCACGCGAGCTGACCGCCTGAACGACCGCGTCCCCCTGCCTGCGGACCGGCAGGGGGACGCGCTGTTCTCCGGGCCGCCGACCAGAGGTCAGCTCGGTGACTGGCCCACAAGCCAGTTGCGCTCCCCGTCGAAGATGCCGGCCAGGACCGCGCCTTCCCACCGACCGCCCTTGAAGGGTCCGCGCTGATCGACGTGCACGACCAGGACGTCGTACCTGTCGATCACATCCGATATCCCGCGGGTCCGGCTGGTGTCCGGCCAGGCATCCGGATTCCGCCCGAACCACTCCGGCGGCCCGCAGTTCGGGCGAAACCACCTGGTCCCCATCCCGGATGTCGACTCCCCTGCCCAACTCAACGCGATGGTCGAGAGGGAGGACGCCGAGGACGACGACCGCCGCAAACCGGTCGCGGCCCGGGACGATCGGCGAGTACTTCGCCGCCGAACGGCCGCTGCTGCGGCCGTTGCCGCTGACCGGTGACGGCAAGTGTCACGCCTGGACGGTGGGGCGAACGTTGATCTCGCCGATCTCGACGTCACTGGGCTGCTCGATGGCGAAGGCCACCGCGCGGGCGACCGCCGCCGGAGGGATGCCCACCGCGTCCATGTTCTTGCGCGTCTGCTCGCGCATGTTCGGGTCTGCCATGGAGTCGGCGAGATCGGTGCGGACGTATCCCGGGGAGATGGCTGTCGTGCGCACCACCCCGTCGGTGGACTCCCTGCGCAGCCCCTCGTGGACGGTGCGCACCGCGTTCTTGGTCGCGGCGTAGACAGCCATCGAGGGGGACACGCCGGACAGGCCGGCCACGGAGACGATGCTCACCAGGTGGCCCGAGCCTTGCTCGCGGAAGGCGGGCAGCGCGGCGGCGACGCCGTTGAGCATGCCGCGAAGGTTGACATCGATCATGGCCGACCAACTCTCGGTGTCGAGGTCGGCCAGCGGACTGATCGGGGCGATGCCGGCGTTGTTCACCAGTACGTCGATACGGCGGTACTGGTCGGTGGTGGTGGCGACCAGGCGCTGCAGGTCCCCGGCCTTGGTGACGTCGACGACGCACGTGGCGGCACGGCCGCCCTGCTCACGGATCTCCTGCGCTATGGCGTCGATGCGCTCGCTACGGCGGGCTGCGAGGACGACCGTAGCGCCGCGCTGGGCGAGCAGCCGGGCCGTGGCTTCGCCGATACCGCCACTCGCTCCGGTGATAGCGACGATCTTGCCGTGAAGAGAAAGCACTACTGCCCCCAAGTAAAGTGGACACGTGTCCGCTGTATGCGCAGCCTACCGGACACGTGTCCACTTGCCAGAGCCGGAACATCAGGAGAGGCCCCATGAGTGCGCCGGCACGCCGTCCGGATGCGGTGCAGAACCGGACCCGCATCGTTGAGGCTGCTCGCGCAGCCCTCGCCGAGTCCCACCACGTCCACCTCAACGAAATCGCCAAGCGCGCAGGTGTCGGACAGGGAACGCTCTACCGGAACTTCCCCAACCGCGAAGCGCTCCTCGCCGAGGTCTACCGGCGCGACGTCGAAGAACTCGTGACCGCCGCCTCCGCCCTGCTGGCGGAACACGAGCCCGTGGAAGCCTTGCGTCACTGGCTCGACCGAGTGATCGACTACGCCGAGATCAAATACGGCGTCCTGGCAGTGCTCGAGCCGGCAGCGTGGCAAGACCTTGTCACCCACAGCCAGAACCCCATCGAAAGCGCTCTCAGCCACCTGCTGGACGCCGGGAAAGCAGCCGGTTCCATCCGCACGGACGTGGACGCCCGCGGGGTCCTCCTGCTCATCGCCTACCTCGGCCGACTGGACCGAGATGAATGGGAACCCCAAGCACGGCCTCTGATGAACGTCATCCTCGAGGGCCTCTGCCGACAGGGCGCGGACCGGCGAGGGCAGCAAACCCCGAAGACACCCTGAACAACAGCCACAGCATCACCAAATAGCGGAGGCGAGACGTCGGATCCGCCACCGAGCGGTGTCGGTTCTCATCGGCATTTCACTGCTCGGTGATCGACAGTTGCTGCCCGAACCCGTCGACAAGTGGTGGCCGCTCCCGCCTACGAAGCCATCGCAGACCGCGTCCCAGAAATCGTTGGGTGTCTCGATCCGTCGACGCCGCAAGTCGACGGCCCAGGACAGTTCGGGAGCGGCCGGCTCCCACATGCTCTCGGCCCACGCCTTTCCGGGCGTGGCCGGGCTCACGAGTCGGCAGTTCGCCGCCCTCGGACGAGCCGTCGCTCACAGCGCCGCACGCACCACCTCCAGCGGATGCCAGGCCCGCCGCCCGGTCCCGTGCAGGATCTGCTGGCGGCACGAGGTGCCCGTGGCCACGATGACCGTGTCGTCCGGCTGGGCCTCCACCGCAGGGAAGAGCCGGTCGGCTCCTACCGTCATGGACAGTTCGTAGTGCTCCGATTCGTAGCCGAAGGAGCCCGCCATGCCGCAGCAGCCCGCGTCCGGCTCGGTGACCTCGGCGCCGGGGACCGACCGGAGCAGGGCTACGGTGGCCTCGGTGCCGACCTCGGCCTTCTGGTGGCAGTGGCCGTGGTAGAGGAGACGTCGCCCGGCCGGCCAGGAGTCGGCGCGCAGTCGGAGGCGGCCGTCGGCGATCGCGTCGAGGAGCAGCTCCTCGACCTGGCGGACCCGTCCGGCGAGGTCCTTGACCACGGGGTCGTCGGGGTGCATGGCCAGGTGCTCGTCCCGCAGGGTCATCAGGCAGGACGGCTCGCAGCCGACGACCGGTGAACCCGGCGGCGAGGACGCCCAGATGCGGTGGGCGAGGGTGCGGGCCTGGTTCTTGGCGACGTCGGCCAGGCCCTTGGAGAGGGCCGCGCGGCCGCAGCAGCCACCGCTCTCCAGGCGGACCTCCCAGCCGCAGTGTTCCAGCAGTTCCACGGCCGCCCGGCCGATGTCCGGCTCGGTGTAGGTGGTGAATGAGTCGGCGAGGAAGGTGAGTTGCCCCTGGGGCGCGGGCCGCACCGTGCGGTTCCGCCGTCGGGACCAGCGTACGAGGTTGCCCCGGGCGAAGGCGGGCAACGGCCGGTGCGGGGTGATGCCCAGGGCCCGGTCGAGCAGGGTGCGCAGCAGGGGGATCCGGCCGGGGAGGTTGGACAGGGGCGCGGTGGCGGAGCCGAGGCGGTTGAGGGTGCGCGCGCCGGCGAAGACGCGGGAGCGGACCGGGACGCCGTGCAGGTCGTGGTGGTGGGCGAGGGTCTCGGCCTTCAGGGTGGCCATGTCGACGCCGAGGGGGCATTCGCTCTTGCACGCCTTGCACATCAGGCACAGGTCGAGGATCTCGTGGAGGCGTTCGTCGCCCAGGGCGCGGTGGGGGTCCGGGGACGAGAGCGCCTTGACCAGGGCACCCGCGCGGCCGCGCGTGGAGTCGTGTTCCTCCCGGGTGGCCATGTAGGACGGGCACATGGTGCCGGTGCCGGACTTGCGGCAGGCGCCGATGTTCATGCAGCGGTCGGCGGCGCCCCGCATGCCGTCCACCACGGAGAAGGAGAGGTGGGTGCGCAGCGGTGGGGCGGGGGTGAGGGCGGCGTCGCGGAGGTGGTCGGTCATGGCGGGGGCGTCGACGATCTTGCCGGGGTTGAGCCGGTTGTCGGGGTCGAAGAGGCGTTTGACCTCGCGCATGGCCGCGTAGAGGCGGGGGCCGAAGATCTCCCGGTTGAACTCGCTGCGGGCCAGGCCGTCCCCGTGTTCGCTGGAGTTGACGCCGCCGTACTCGGTGACCAGGTCTTTGATCTCCTCGGCGACGGCGCGCATGGTACGGACCTGTGCGGGGTCGGCGAGGTCGACGAAGGGCCGGATGTGCAGGCAGCCGACGGAGCAGTGGCCGTAGAAGCCCGCGGTGAGGCCGTGCCGGTCGAGGACGGCGCGGAAGCGCCGGGTGTACGCGGCGAGGTGGGAGGGGTGGACGGCGGTGTCCTCGACGAAGGCCAGGGGGCGTCGGGTGCCTTCGCCGGCGGACATGAGCAGGCCGAGTCCGGCCTTGCGGACCTTGAGGAGCGCGGCCTGCCGGTCGGGGGTGGTGGCGTGCAGCGTGTGGTAGCCATGGCCGTGGCGGGCCCAGAGGGCGGTGAGCCGGTCGAGGCGGCCGCGGAGTTCGCCCTCGTCGTCGCCGGTGAAGGCGACGAAGAGCAGGGCGCCGGGGTCGCCTTCGAGGACGGTGCTCAGCGAGGCGTATTCGATCTTCTGCCGGGAGAGGTCGAGGATGGTGCGGTCCAGGAGCTCGACGGTGGCCGGGTCGCAGGCCAGGGCGTCCTCGGTGGCCTCGACGGCGGCGGCCACGGAGGTGAAGTGCCCGACGGCGATGGCGGTCCGGGCGGGTGCGGGTACGAGGGCGACTTCGGCGCGGGTGGTGAGGGCGAGGGTGCCTTCGGAGCCGACGACGAGGTGGGCGGGATTGAAAGAGGCACCGCAGGCGAGGCGGTCGAGCCGGTATCCGCAGGCGCGCCGCCAGAAGGAGGGGAAGTCCTCGGCGATCGCCTGGGAGTTGGCGGCGAGGAGGCGGGGCAGGTCGCGGTGGATGCGGCCGTCGAGGGTGGGCAGGGCGGCGCGGCGCGCGCGTTCGGTCCCGGTGACGGGGGCGAGGCGGGTGCTGGTCGCGTCGGAGAGGACGACGTCCAGGGCGCGGACGTGGTCGATGGTCATGCCGTGGCGCAGGGAGCCGCTGCCGGCGGAGTTGTTGCCGATCATCCCGCCGATGGTGGCCCGGCTGCTGGTGGAGGTGTCGGGTCCGAACATCAGCCCGTGTGCGGCGGCGGCGCGGTTGAGCTGGTCCTGTACGACTCCGGGTTCCACGAGGGCGGTGCGGGCCGTGGGGTCGAGGTCGATGATGCGGTGCATGTGCCGGGAGAGGTCGAGGATGAGGCCGGGGCCGACGGTCTGCCCGGCGAGGCTGGTGCCCGCGCCGCGGGCGGTGACGGACACACCGTGTTCGGCGGCCGCGGCCACGGCGGCCCGGACGTCGTCGGCGTGGCGGGGGAAGGCGACGCCGAGCGGGGTGATGGCGTACATGCTGGCGTCGCGGGAGTACAGGTGGCGGGTGTAGTCGTCGAAGCGGGCCTCGCCGTCGAGGTCGCGCCGCAGCCGGCGGAGCAGGTCATCGGCCGTGCTGTCGCCGGGGGTTGAGGGTGTCGGCACGCGTGCTTCCCTTCAGGGGGCGCGGAGCAGGTCGAGTGCGGCGTCGAGCCCGCGCGGGTCGAGGGGTACACCGGCGAGCTGGAGGCCCATCTGCACTCCGGCGAGGGTGCCGGAGAGCGTGAGGTCGCCGAGGCGGCCGAGGTGTCCGATGCGCAGCACACGGCCGGAGAGCTTGCCCAGGCCCGCGCCCAAGGACATGCCGAAGCGGTCCAGGATGATGGCGCGGGCCCGGTCGGCGTCGTGGCCCTCGGGCAGGACGACGGCGGTGAGGGTGGCGGAGTGCTCGCGTTCGTCGGCGCACAGCACGTCGAGTCCCCAGCCGCGTACGGCGGCCCGGGTGGCGGCGCCGTGGCGGGTGTGCCGGGCGAAGACCTGCGGCAGGCCCTCGGCCTGGAGCATGTACAGGGCCTCCTCCAGCCCGTAGAGGAGGTTGGTGGCGGGGGTGCTGGGGAAGTGACCGTGGCGGTTGGCCTCGATGACGGGGCGCCAGTCCCAGAAGGACTTGGGCAGCCGGGCGGTGCGCGCCGCGTCGAGCGCTTTGCGGCTGACGGCGTTGAAGCCCAGTCCGGGCGGGAGCATGAGGCCCTTCTGCGAGCCGGCCACCGTGACGTCGACGCCCCAGGCGTCGTGGCGGTAGTCGATCGAGGCGAGCGAGGAGACGACGTCGACGAGCAGCAGCGCGGGGTGGTCCGCGTCGTCGACGGCCCGGCGGATCTCGGGGACGCGGCTGGTGACTCCGGTGGAGGTCTCGTTGTGCACGACGCACACGGCTTTGATCAACCGGTCGGTGTCGGCGTCGAGTTCGTGGCGCACGGCGTCCGGGTCGGCGCCGTGCCGCCAGTCTCCGGGCAGGAAGACCACGTCGAGGCCGAGGGAGCGGGCCATCCGCTGCCAGAGGGTGGCGAAGTGGCCGGTCTCGCAGAAGAGCACGCGGTCACCGGGACTGAGGGTGTTGACCAGGGCGGCTTCCCAGGCGCCGGTGCCGGAGGCGGGGTGGATGACGACGGGGCCCTCGGTGCCGAACACCGGCTTGAGCCCGTCGAGCAGCCGCAGGGTGAGGGCGGCGAACTCCGGGCCCCGATGGTCGATCGTCGGCGCCGCGATGGCGCGCAGCACCTGGTCGGGGACGTTGGTGGGGCCGGGGATCTGGAGGAAGTGCTGTCCGATGCGGGAGGCCATGACGGTCAACTCCCCGGGTATTGTGCCGTGTTACGGCACGCCGTACCGTGATGAGGCATGCCGGAGCGTAGGCACGGGAAGCGGAAGGAGTCAATGGATGCGGAACGTCCTCAACGCGCTGCGGACGCTGGAGGAGGTCGCCGCCCGCCAGCCCGTCGGCGTCGCCGAGCTCGCCAGGGCGCTCGGCCTGCCCAAGAGCTCCGTGCAGCGCGCGCTGGTCACCCTCCACGCCGCCGGCTGGATCCGGCCCGCCGGCGAGGCGGTCACCCGCTGGGTGATCACCACGAAGGCACTGCGGGTGGGCCGGAGCGCCACCGGTGAACTGGGCCTGCGGGACGTGGCCCTTCCCGTCCTGGAAGAGCTGCGCCGCCGCACCGGCGAAACGGTCCATCTGACCGTGCCGGAGGGCGGCAAGGTCGTGCTGATCGAGCGACTGGAGACGGCGCAGCCCGTACGCATCGTCCTGCCGCTGGGGCAGCACCTGCCGTTGCACGCTTCCTCGAACGGCAAGGCCGTACTCGCCGCGAGCCCGCCGGAGACGGTCGAGCGCTATCTCGCGGAGGGCCTCCCCCGCTTCACCGGCACCACGATCACCGACCCGGAACGGCTGCGGGCGGAACTGGCCGTCATCCGGGGGCGGGGCTACGCGACCAACGGCGGCGAGTGGCGTTCGGATGTCTCGGCGGTGGCGGCGGCGGTGCTCGCCGCGTCGGGGCTGCCGGTGGCCGGCATCAGCGTCAACGTCCCCACGAGCCGGATGAGCGCGACCTCGCGCACCACCTTCGGCGCGCTGGTCGCGGAAGCGGCGAAGAAGCTGGGCTCCGCGCTGCGGGACCGCTGACAGCGAGCGCGGCCTCGTCGATCCCGCGCGCCGGGGCTCTTGACGGCGGCACACCGGCGACGCATCCTGCCGACTACAGAAATCCCCCTTCCGCATGACGGAACTACTCTGTCGCTCAGGCCGCTTCGGCCCCGCTCGCCCCATGGGTTCGCCGACTCGCGGACGACCATCCCGCACCCCTCGGTACACCGGAGAAAGCGAGACGCATCCGTGTTCCGACAAGTCACCGACCCCCTCGGACATCCGGCCCTCACCGCGCTCCTCGCCGCCCTCCCCCTGCTGGTGCTCCTGACCCTCCTCGGAGTCCTGCGCACCGCCTCCCACCGCGCCGCCCTCGGCGGTCTCAGCACGGCCGCCCTGATCGCCGTCACCGTCTATCGCATGCCACTCGACCAGGTCGCCGACGGCGCGGCCGAGGGAGCGGCCTTCGGCTTGTTCCCCATCGTCTGGATCGTCCTCAACGCCGTGTGGATCAACCGACTGCAGCGCGTCGGCGGCCACTTCGACGTCGTCGGCAGGACGTTCTCCTCGCTCTCCGGCGACTCTCGTGTCCAGGCGATCCTCATCGCCTACTGCTTCGGCGCCCTGGTCGAGTCGCTCTCCGGGTTCGGCACCCCGATCGCCATCACGTCCCTGCTGCTGCTCACCCTCGGGCTGAGCCCGCTCAAGGCGGCGGCGGTCGCCACCTTCGCCAACACCGCGCCCGCGGCCTTCGGTTCGGCCGGCAACCCCATCCAGGCCCTGGCCAAGGTGACCGCCTACCCCGCACACGACCTCGGCGCCATGGTCGGCCGGCAGTCCGCCGTCATCGCGGCGCTCGTACCGTGCGTCCTGTTGCTCATGATCGACGGCCGCAGGGGCCTCCGGGAGGCATGGCCCGCGGCGTTGACCGCCGGGGCGGGCTTCGGAGCGGGGCAGTTCCTGTGCTCGAACTACTTCGCCTACCAACTCACCGACATCGTCGCGGCCCTTGTCTCGACGGCCGCGCTGATCGCCCTCCTGCGAGTGTGGCGGCCACGGCGGGCCGCCGCCGTGGCGGTCCCGGCGGCAGCCGTGGCGGCCGGGTCGGTGACCAGGGGTGCCGGGGAGACGGACGCGGTGGAGACCGCCGCGCACCGCGACCACCCCCTGGAGGTCGTCCGGGCCTTCTCCCCGTACGCGCTCCTGATCGTCCTGTTCGCCCTGACCTCGTACCACGGCCCCGTACAGCGCCTCCTCGCATCCCGGGAGGTGACCTTCTCCTGGCCCGGCCTCAGGGTCCTCGGCGCCGACGGGCGCCCGGCCACCGTCACCGTCTTCGACTTCGGCTGGCTGGGCGCCTCCGGCACCCTGCTGCTGATCGCCGGAGTCCTGACCGCCGCCATCCTGCGGGTACCGGCCGGGCAGGCCGTGCGCTGCTACGCGCAGACGCTGTACGGGCTGCGCCGGGCCGCGCTCACCATCGCGTGCGTGCTCGCCCTGTCCTACGTCATGAACCTCTCGGGCATGGCCGTATCCCTGGGCACCTGGCTGGCGGGCCTCGGCCGCGCGTTCGCCCTGCTCTCCGGCTTACTCGGCTGGTTCGGCGTGGCCCTGACCGGTTCGGACACCTCGTCCAACGCCCTGTTCGGCGCCATGCAGACATCCGCCGCCCGGCAAGCGGGCCTCTCCCCTCTGCTCATGGCCGCCACCAACAGCACCGGCGGCGTCCAGGGCAAGGCCGCCGCCATGCAGAACCTGGTGATCGCCGCCGGCGCGCTGGGCATCTCCGGCCGCGAGGGCGAGATCCTCCGCAAGGTGATCGGCTGGAGCCTGGGCGTACTGGCCGCGCTGTGCCTGCTCGCGTGGCTGCAGTCGACATCGGTCCTGGGCTGGATGGTGCCGGGCGGGTGAACGGACCGGGAGCCGGGGCCGTGGGGCGGTCGCCCCGGAAGGGGGTGCCATGGCTCCTGCGGCGATCACGGCCAGGTACCCGGCGTGACCGGCGCAGCCGGCCAGGGCGAGCAGCACCGGAGCACACGCGTCGGGCAGCGAGTCGACGACGTCGAGAGCGTCGGCGGCGGCCTGCTCGATCCGGCGCACACCCCGAGACAAGTCAGTCGTACGGGTGGTTTGTGCCTACAGACCCGATGGCGGGGAAGCATGCCTCCAACGCAAAGGCGGTCAGCCGCTGAGCTCGATCCAGGAGGCGCAATGACAGGTGTCCGACGGGCCGTTACCGCGTTCGCAGCAAGTGTGATCGCTGCTTTGACGCTCGTCGTTCTAGCCGCACCTGCTGAGGCTGACGGCGTCATCGGCGGCTCTTTGGGCAGGGGGGTCAACGCTCTCCTCAATGGAGTCAACTACGGGCTCACCGGCATGGATTGACCCAATGCTGCCTTGAACCCGGGCGGCGATCCCTCTCGTGCCGGCCGGGCAGCGGCTCGACGGGGGCCGCCGCCCCCGGAGCTCCTACCTCTTGGCGTAAGCGCCGTAGCCCTGCCAGTCGACGACGACGCACCGTTCGTCACCGAGGACCCAGGCATCGTGACCAGGCGGGCAGACCATCAGGTCTCCCGGCCCGAACTCGCTCTCCTCACCGTCGTCCATGACGACCTTCATACGGCCGGTGACGAAGTACGCGGCATGCGCGGCCTGGCAGCTGTCGGTCCCGGCGATGGGCTTGACGTGCTTGGACCACTGCCAGCCAGGCTCGAATGTCGCCCGGCCCACCGGGCCGGTCTCGGAATTGATGACCTGGAGCTCCCCTTTCCCCTCTTCGAACGGCCGCGTTTCGTCGGGGCTGTCGAAGCTCACCCGGACCAGACCAGACATGGCTCCTCCAGTGCGGTGTCAGGGGTCAGCAATCCCCCATTTTAGTCGCGGATGGTGACACTCACCAGGTTCGACTACGTTACGTAATCGCCCGTGGCACACAACCGGAGCACCGGGGCTCTGTGAAACAGATGGCTTCAGGCCCGAGTGGCCGAGGCGGGAGTGGCGGCCTCCCAGGCCGCATCGATCATCTCGAAGATCTCATCCACCGCGGCCTCCGGATCGGCCGCCTCACGGGCCAGCGAATAGGCGTCGACCGCGAACCTCGCGATCGCCCGGCAGGCCGTCGCGGTCTGCGGCAGGCCGGGGTCGGCGGCGAGGGCCGTCGCCAGCGACTCCGCATGACGCAGCCTCATCGATTCCTCGTACTCCCGCAGGGCGGGCGTTTCGACGATCATGCTCCAGATCGGGGCAGCGCCGTCCCCCGTGCAATGGCGCACCAGGGCCTGGATCTCGCGGCGCAGCGCGGGGATGAGCGGCTCGTGCGGCGCCCGGCCGGTCACCGCCCGCGTGAGGCGTTGCTCGAAGTCCTCGTCCTGCTCGAACACCAGGGCCTCTTTCGAGGCGAAGTGGGAGAAGAGCGTGGTGACAGCCACATCGGCCTCGGCGGCCACGTCACGGATGCCCACCGCGCCGTACCCGCGTTCCAGGAAGAGCCGCAGCGCGGTGTCAGCGATCTTCTGGCGGGTCGCGGCCTTCTTGCGTTCACGGCGTCCGGGCGGCACGGTCATGCCCTCACGCTACCAGGTGCAAATCAATAACCGATTCAAAACACTAACCGTTAGTGCTACGGTCGGCCGCATGAAGAAGGTGAGCTTCGCCGAGTTCGGCGGTCCGGACGTTCTGCGACTCCTGGATGCCGAGGAGCCCCACGCGGGCCCCGGCCGGATACGTGTCGCGGTACGGGCGGCGGGCGTGAATCCCGTCGACTGGAGAGTCCGCGAAGGCCAATCCCTGAAGGCCCATCCGGTCGAACTGCCCGCCGGAGTCGGGCAGGACGCCTCCGGGGTGGTGGACGAGGTCGGCGAGGGCGTCGACGGGATCGAGGTCGGCGACCACGTATTCGGCAGAGGTTCGAGCACCTACGCCGAGTTCGCCGTGCTGTCGGCCTGGGCCCGCATGCCCGAGGGCCTGACATTCGAAGAGGCAGCCGGTTACCCCTCCGTGGTGGAGACCGCGCTGCGCGTCATCGGCCTGGTCGGCGTGCGGCCCGGGCAGACACTGCTGGTCAGCGGCGCCTCCGGGGGAGTCGGATCCGCGGTGCTGCAGATCGCCCGCGACCGTGGCATCACGGTGATCGGCACGGCCGGGGCCGCGAACCAGGACTATCTGCGCGGCCTGGGTGCCCTCGCCACGACGTACGGCGAGGGGTGGGCCGAGCGGGTGCGGCAGCTCGGCCGAGTCGACGCGGCTCTCGATCTGGCCGGCTCGGGCGTGATCCGCGACCTCGTCGAACTGACCGGGGATCCGCGGAAGGTGATCTCCATCGCCGATCTCGGCGCGCCGGAGCTCGGTGTCCGGTTCGCCGGGGTGACCGGGAATGTGCCGGAGGCGCTCGCCGAGGCCGTCGGCCTCATCGCCCGGGGAAAGCTCCACATCCCGGTCGAGAAGTCGTACACGCTCGCCGAGGCCGCGGCGGCACACATCGACAGCCAGGCCGGCCATACGCGCGGACGCCGCGTCCTGGTCATCTGAGCCGTTTCGCGCGGAGTCGTACGGCCCGGCAGGCGCCGCATTTCTTCCAGAGCCTGCCGGGCCCACCCGTGAGCGAGTCGAAACGGCCCGTCCGGATTCGCCCCATCAGACGGGCCGTCACGAAAGATCGGAGCTACGGCTGGTACACGGTCCGCTCGGGCCCGCAGTCGCAGCCCCACTGGATCACGGGGGCCTTGGAGACATGGCCGCCGGCCCCGGCTATGCCCGCGTCGACCCGATCCGGTAGACGTGGGCACGCGGGTGGTCGACAGGCAGCTCCGGCCGCCACGCGCGGAGGCCCTGGGCCGACGGGACGAAGAGCGGGCTCGGCAGCGTGTTCAACTCCGCCCACTCCCACCGGCCCACCAGCTCCGGTTCCGCTGCCACCGGACTCCCCGTGTGAGCGGCGACGACGGCGACGGCTGTCACCCGGTTCGTGCCACCGACCTCGTCCAGCAGCAGCGCGACCACCTCCACGTCCTCCGCTCGCGCGGACAGCGAGGTCTCCTCCTTCAGCTCACGTACCGCGGTCTCCTCGATGGACTCCCCCGGGTCGACCTTCCCGCCAGGGCACTCCCAGACCCCGGACCGGTGCAGGCCCAGCAGAACCCGCCCGGCGTCGTCGGTGACGATCACGCACACCCCCAGAGCGGTCTGGGCGACGGGCGGGTTCGTACCGCGCGGCCGGCTTGCCACCCGGGCGCGCGGAACGGCCTGCCGACGGCGCGCGGTGATCAACAGGCAGACCACCGGGTCGTCTGCCACGGGCGACGGCAGCAGGGTGACGTTCTCGACGAGGAAGCCGGCCTCGACGAGCAGGTCCTCCCACAGCGCGGGGGTGAGGACCCACATCGGGGTCGTGAGCATGCCCTCGTCGGCCAGGCGCACGTCTTCGGGGCGCGAACCGACCGTCGGGGACGGGCCGAGGCCGTCCCGGTTGGTGTGCAGCACCGAGAACACCAGGCGGCCGCCCGGACGGATACGAGGGGCGAGGGCCGGGAGGAGCCGGTGCGGGTCGATGAAGCCGAAGGCGTGCGTCGCGTACGCGACGTCGTACGGCTCCGCTTCCCGCTGGAGGTGATCGAGGATGTCGGCCAGGACGAAGCGCACGCCCGGCTCTTCCACGCCGTAGCGGTCGAGTGCCCGCCGGTGCTGCGTGGGCGAGCCGTCGACCGCGTCGACGACCGCGCCGTACGCGCGGGCCAGGTGCACGGCGTAACGGCCCGTGCCGCTGCCGATGTCGAGCACCCGGCGGCCGGCGAGGTCGCCGAGGACCTCATCGCCGGGCCCCCCGCCCCAGAACCCCCAGTCCACGCGCGCGGGTTCGGGCGGGTTGGTCCCCCGGTCGAGGTGGAAGCGCCCGAAGTCCGTCCACACCTGGCGCTCGGCGGTCATGTCGTTCATCGACATCCCCTCGTCTCGGTACTGATGCCGCCCCAGGCTCGCAGGGCGTGGTGGGGCACGGTGCCGACACCTGCGATGCGGGCCTCGGCCCTCCGACACGGCTCCGCCGGAGCGCCGTTCACCGCTCACCGCCGTTCTTCACCGCGTCGCCCGGCCGTCGCGGCCCCGGCACCGGGGCATCCTGGTACTGCCGGGCCTGCAACTCGTACAGCGTCCGGTAATGGCCTTGGTCGAGGGCCATCAGGTCGGCGTGGCTGCCGTGTTCGATCAGGCGCCCGTCGTGGAGGACGTAGATCAGGTCGGCGGTCGCGGTGGCCGCGAGCCGGTGGGTGATGAGCAGCACGGTCGTGCCGTCGTCGGTCAGGGACCGCAGGGCCTGGAAGGCTTCGATCTCGGCCTTAGGGTCCAGGGCGGAGGTCGGCTCGTCGACGATCATCAGTGGGGCTCGGCGGTAGCGGGCCCGGGCGCTGCCCAGGCGCTGCCACTGCCCGCCGGAGAGCTGGGTGCTGCGCTCGAACCCGCTGACGACGATGCTGTCCCACCGGTCGGGCAGCGAGTCGACGACGTCGAGAGCGTCGGCGTCGGCGGCGGCCTGCTCGATCCGGCTCTGGTCGAGGTCCTGGTCGGAGCGGCCGATGTGGATGTTGGCCCGGGCGGTCATGGACCAGTGGGGGAAGTCCTGGCACAGCAGACCCACTTGGCCGAAGACGGCGTCGCGGTCGGCCTCGCGCACGTCGATGCCGTTGAAGAAGACCTGGCCCTGTGAGGGCAGATACAGACCGGCCACGAGCTTGGACAGCGTCGTCTTGCCGCTGCCGTTCTCGCCGACCAGGGCCACCACCTTCCCCGCGGGGATCGTCAAGGAGACCTCTTCGAGGGCCGGCAGCTTGGCCTCCGGGTAGGAGAAGGTGACTTTCTCGCAGCGCACTTCGACCGGGCCGTCGGGCAGGGACAGCCCGCCGGCGGGGATGGCGTGGCGGTCGGCCAGCTCGTAGGAGGTCTCCAGGTCGGACAGGTACATCGACTCCTCGTAGAGCCGGTTCATGGTCATCACCAGCCCGGTGAGGTTCTGGCTCGAGGTACGCACCGCGAGCACGGCGGTACCGGCGGCCGCCAGTGGGATCTGGCCGTACCACAGCAACGCCCACAGGGCGCCGTAGGAGATGAGCGCGGCCACACCGGAGAGTGCCGAGGCCGCGAGGTCGGTACCGGCTTCGGCGTAGGCCAGGCGCTGTTTCTCCAGAGCCGAGGTGGCGGCCATGTCCTCGTAGGCTCCCGCCAGCAGATCACCGGCCTTGTGGGCCTTGATCTCCGGGCCGGCCTCGGGGCGGGAGAGCTGATAGGTGATCATGTCGGTCGCCCGGACGTGGTCGAGCCAGACCCGGCGCGAGGCGTAGTTCCGGCGGACGACCGCCACCGCGCCCCATGCCTTGGGCGCCGCGATCAGCAGCAGCGCGGCCACGAGGACGGGATGCAGGAGCACCAGCACCCCGGCCGCCGCCAGCAGACCGATGACGGTGTTGATGACCTGGATGGCCGAGCCGAGCATCGAGCGGATGGAGCGGATGCCGTACCGGCCGGCGTCCAGGGCCCGCTGGGTCTCCTTGTTCTCCAGCGTCGCGAGCTCCACCCGGGCCAGGCCCCGGTAGTACCGCGCCGTGCAGGCCCGCTCGATCTTCGGCTCCAGACGCCCGGACGCCGCCACGCTCACCGCGGACAGCGCCGAGGACGCCACCGTCACCGCGGCCGCCGCGCCGAGTGCGGGGGCGGCGTCCATGAGCCGGTCGGCGGTGGGACCGGCGGAGAAGATCGCTACGAGGATCTGGTTGGTGGCCACGAGCGTGAAGGCCCGCATCAGCCCGATGCCCAGCTCCGCCCCGAGCAGCACCAGCAGAGCCCGGCGGTCCTCACGCCACGCGGCCCGCGCGACGATCGCCATCATCGCCGGGAACTGCTTCGCCATCGACCAGAACGACACTCGCAGCAACGGGTTCTCGTACTGCGCCCATGACTTGTCATGCCTCAACGCCCCGCTGAACAGCAGCTGTTCACTGCGGGAGAGGGCCGGCTTGCCGGCCGGTTTTCCGAATCGGTTGAACACCACACCTCCGGAAGGAGAAATTCGCATGATGGGCAGTGGGCTTGGTTTACGGTGCTTCGTTCACTCGCGCTCTCCGGTCGCCGTCGACCACACCCCCGGTAGCGGGCCCCATGGTTCATGCGTGCCTTCCCAAGGGGGCCGCAGAGGTACCGGGTTCGAACGGCACGGCCGTCCTCGTCCCGGGGGCACGGCGGGCGTGACGGTGAGGCACTGCGCCTCCTCTTTGACGCGTGGATCGGACGGGCGATCGGAAAAACGACCCCCGATCGGGTTTGTCACGGCCCCCAGAGGGCGCTTTGTCGCGTGGAAGTTCGACATCGCGTCAATCCGCCTGTCCGCACAGGGCAGGGGGCTCGCGGCGGTCTTGTGCGATTCACCCGGCCGTGGCCCGTCACCCGTTCCGGGGGTTGCGTTGCCATAGGAAATGGCCCTCCCCCGCCGCCGTCCTCGCATCACGAAGCGCGGAGGGTGCCGAGTCATCGGCGGGATGATCGATGCCGGGAGGGCCGCGACCTGAGCGTGACATGCGACTGGCCCCTTACGTGGCCTGGCACCGCCCACGGCTTTCCTTGTAGCTTCTCGCCGCGGAAGCCGACGACGGCAGCGACGAGGCCGCCCTGTGGCTCCTCGGCGACGACCGGCAACCGTGGGCGTCAGTGGACTACGTGCCCGGATGCGACACCTTCACCGTCGAGCAGTACGGGCCGCGTTGCCTGGGGGACGAGGTGGAAGCGGCATTCCGGCCCCGGGAGGAGCGGGGACGGGCGGAACGCGACCGGGCCGGGCTGACGGTCACCTCCGAGGGGCAGCACGTCCGGCTCGGCACCCCCGACAACATCATCAGCTGAACTCCCGGGCGATCAGCCGCTTCCCAGGTATTGCTCAGAACGCAATGATTGCGTGCCGAACTTTGCATTGCCGTCCCGGCTCCCCCTGTCGAGACTCGACCTGTCCGCGAGCGCGGACAACGCGGTCACCGAGACACACGTCGGCAGTACTGGGAGAGTGTCGTGCAAAACAAGAGTGTTCTGATCTCCGGAGCGAGTGTGACGGGGCTGGCGCTGGCCTACTGGTTGCGGCGCGCGGGTTTCCAGCCGACGGTCGTGGAACGGGCGCCCGGCCTGCGCAAGGGTGGGCAGGCGATCGACATCCGCGGCGCCGCGTTACAGGTCGTGGAGCGGATGGGGTTGCTCGACGAGATCCGGGCCGCGAAGACCGACATACGCGGGATGTCATTCGTGGACAGCCGGGGTGAGGAGTTGTCCAGGTCCACCGAGGCCACCCTGACCGGCGGGTTGATCGACAATGATGACGTTGAGATCATGCGCGACGACCTGGCAGACCTGTTGTTCACCACGAGCCGCTCCAGAACCGAGTATCTCTTCGACGATGTCATCACCTCCATCGCGCAGGAAGACGACACCGTGCGGGTCGGCTTCCGGAGCAACTCTCCGCGCCGTTTCGACCTGGTGATCGGCGCGGACGGCCTGCACTCCGGCGTCCGCCACCTGGTCTTCGGTCCGGAGTCGGAGTTCGTCCACTTCCTCGGCAGCTATCTCGCGATCTTCAGCGTGGAGAACTTTCTCGGCCTCGACCGCTGGCAGATGTACCACACTCCCGGCGACCGCCTGGTCGGCGTCTACAGCGCGCGGCAGAACACCGAGGCGCGGGCGATGCTGATGTTCCACTCCCCGGCGCTCGACTACAGCCATCGGGACCTGGAGCAGCAGAAGAGCATCCTGGCCGGGCGCTTCGCCGATGTCGGGTGGGAAACGCCCCGCCTGCTGGCGGACATGTGGGACGCGCCGGACTTCTACTTCGACTCGATGAGCCAGATCCGCCTCGATCGCTGGTCGAAGGGGCGGGTGGTCCTCGTGGGCGACGCGGGTTACTGCGCTTCGCCGCGCTCCGGCCAGGGCACCAGCCTGGCCCTTGTCGGCGCCTACGTACTCGTCGGTGAACTCGCGAAGAGCCACGGCGACCACCGCCGAGCCTTCGCACGCTACGAGCAGGTCATGCGGGGCTACGTCCGCACCAACCAGCGACTCGCGCAGGACAGGTCCGAGGGCAGGACGGTCACGCCCGCCGACATCGCCCACGCGGCCGGCGCCATCTCGCTCGAGGACTACACCGGCCACGCCCGACGCCGCGACAGCGGCACCCAGGCGCCGAACCACACACCACACGCCCGCCGTTCGGCATGAGCGAGCGTCGGCTGATCCGGCCGTCACCCGCCTCTCCCCCCCACGGCGGGGCGACGCGGGTGCCGTCGGGCCGCTCAGGCGTGGCGCAGCGTGGCCGTGGCGATCTCCAGGAAGTCACGCAGCAGCTTCTCGCGCCGGTCCGCGGGGACGGCCAGGCACGTCTCGAGCCCCGGGACGTCCGTCACGGGGAGGTGGGCGAGGTCGGGGCGGGAGTAGGAGCGCGCGACGCTCAGCGGGACGAGCGCGATGCCGTGCCCGGAGGCGACGAGCTCGAACTTCTCCTCGAGTGAGGACGTGCGCCGTGTCGGTGTGTCGAGCATCCGCTCGTCGGCGAGATCCGCGGAGGTGAGTTCGTCACGGCAGGCGAGCGGGTGCGACGCGGGCATGCAGGCGACCCTGGATTCGCGGCCGATGGGGATGGTGTGCAACCCGGAGTCGTCGAACGGCCGCCGCAGATAGCCGGCCTGGGCCCGGCCGTCCCGCAGCGGCGCGTCCTTCTCCCACCAGCGTGAGGGGACGAGGTCGGTCTCGATGTCCGGGTGCCGCGCCGCGAACGCCCGGATCGCCTCCGACACACGCAGCCCGGGAGAGAAGGCGACGACCAGCCGCTGGATGCCCCGGTCGGCGTCGTGCACGCGCCGCACCACCGCGTCGACGGCCGCGAGGATCCCCCGCGCCTCCTCGTAGAGCTGCTTCCCGGCGAAGGTCAGCTCCACGCTGCGGGTGGTCCGCACCAGCAGCGCGCACTCCAACTCCTGCTCCAGGGCCTTGATCTGACGGCTGAGCACCGGCTGAGTGATGTAGAGCTGTTCCGCCGCGCGGCCGAAGTGCCGGCACTCGGCCACCGCGGCGAAGTAGCGGAGCTTGCGCAGGTCGAGGTCCATGCCTTCAAGGTATCAATCGCCAGGAAGGGTATTGGACGCCGTGGACGGCCCGCCGTGAGACTCCACGCATGATTGTCATCACCGCCCCAACCGGCCAGATCGGCGGCCGGCTTCTGAACACCCTGCTCGAGGAGGCGCCCACGCGCGGCGAAGAACTGCGCGTCATCGTGCGCGACCCCGGGAAGCTCCCCGACGCGGTGCGCGATCGCGTCGATGTCGTCACCGGCTCGCACGGTGACGCGGCGGTCGTCGACCGGGCCTTCGCCGGCGCGGACGCCGTCTTCTGGCTGGTCCCGCCGGCTCCGCCGCGGGCACCGAGCCTGGACGCGGCGTACTCCGGGTTCACCGGCGCCGCCGCGAAGGCGTTCACGGCCCACGGAGTGGGCCACGTCGTCGGCGTCTCGGCGCTCGGCCGCGGCACCCCCCTCGCCGGCCGCGCCGGACACGTCACGGCGTCGCTGGCGATGGACGACCTCATAGCGAGTACAGGCGTGGCCTACCGGGCGCTCGCGAACCCCACCTTCATGGACAACCTGTTGCAGCAGGTGGCCTCGATCCGCGACCACGGCGTGTTCACCGGCACCGTCGCCGCCGGCCGCAAGGCGCCGCTGGCCGCGACCCGGGACATCGCCGCTGCCGCCGCCCGCCTGTTGCTCGACCGCTCGTGGACGGGAACGGGCGAGGTCCCGGTGCTGGGCCCGGAGGACCTCTCGGCGAACGACGTCGCCCGCGTCATGTCCGAGGTCCTCGGCCGCCCGGTCCGCTACGAACGGCAGTCGCTCGGCGACTTGCGCGCCACGCTCACCGGGCACGGCTTCGGGGACGCGGTCGTGGAAGGCTACGTCGACATGATGCGCTCCAAGGACAACGGCCTCGACGACGGCGTACGACGCACCCCTCATCACCCGAGCCCGACGACCTTCCGCGCATGGTGTGAAGAGGTTCTGAAGCCGGAGGTCCAGGCATGAGCACCAGGACCGCCCTCATCGTCGGGGCATCCCGCGCCCTGGGGCTCGGCCTGGCCACCGAGTACGCGCGGCGCGGCTGGAACGTCATCGGAACCGTCCGCGGCAGTCGCCGCACCGGCCTCCACGACCTGGCCGAGGCGTCCGGAGGCCGGGTCACCGTCGAGTCGCTGGATATGACCAAGCCGGAACAGATCACCGCGCTGCGCGACCGCTTGGCGGGGCGCACCACCCTCGACCTGCTGTTCGTCAACGCCGCCGTCACGCGGGGCGACCTTCCGATCGGCGAGGTCCCGGAGGAGATGTTCACCGAGGTCATGGTCACGAACGCGCTCAGCCCGATGCGCGTGGTCGAGTCCTTCCGCTCGCTGGTCACGCCGACCGGGACCATCGGCGTCATGTCCTCGCGCCAGGGCAGCATCAGCTTGAACACCAGGGGCGGTCAGGACCTCTACCGCGCCAGCAAGTCCGCCCTGAACCAGCTCATGCGCAGCTACGCCGCCCGGTACGCCGAGGCCGCGCACACCCTCCTGCTCATCAACCCCGGCCATGTCCGCACCGAACTCGGCGGGCCGGACGCGCCGCTGACCATCGATCAGTCCATCCCGGGCGTGGTGGACACGATCGACCGCCACAGCGGCGAACCCGGCCTGCAATTCCTCAACTACCTGGACGAGCGCGTGCCCTGGTGACGGCCGCTGGCGGCGAGCGCTTCGCCTTGCCCGACCCCGCGTGGAGCGGCACCCCTCGGGTGCCGCTCCACGCGGATGTTTCCGAGTCTCCGGCCGGCATCACTGAGCGGAGACCTTGTGGACGGCCGTGTCGTCGGGGTCCAGCCGCCGCCCGTCCGCGGCCAGCACCTCCAGTGTGCGCAGGCGATGTCCCTGCCGCCGGTCGACCAGTTCCAAGTGCGGTTCACCTGGAGCGAAGAAGTTCTGTTCGCCCCACTGCCGCAGCGCCACGATGACGGGGAAGAGCGCCTTTCCCTTCGGCGTCAGTACGTACTCGCGGTAGGCGCTGCCGTCCGAGGCCGGGACGGATTCGAGGACACCGCCGGCGACCAGGGTGCGCAGACGCGCGGTGAGGATGTTCTTGGCCACGCCGAGGCTGCGCTGGAACTCCCCGAAGCGGCGGCTTCCGTCGAAGGCGTCCCGCACGATCAGCAGGGACCACCAGTCGCCGATCGCGTCCACCGACCGGGCGACGGGGCATTCGCTGTCGTCGAAGCGCGTCCTGGTCACCATGGCGTCCCTCACTCTCACATCGGTTGCAACACGCTACCAAGGAAGTTACCGTCACCACTGGTAGCAAGATGAAACCATAATCGGAGGGAGTGCCGATGCCCGGCAACGGTGAGGCTGTGACGCGACGGACCGAGGCCCGCAGCGAGGAGGGGCCCGCGCCCGCCCTGTCACGTGGTGTCGTCATGCTGTTCGCCGTCGCCTGCGGGGCCGCGGTGGCCAATGTCTACTTCTCCCAGCCACTCCTGGTGACCATGGGTCACGACCTCGCCATGAGCCCGGCGCTCGTCGGCAGCGTCGTCACCCTCACGCATGCCGGATACGGGCTGGGGCTCTTCTTCCTCGTACCGCTGGGCGACGTGGCCGACCGCCGACGGATCGTCGTGGCCCAATTACTGCTCCTGGTCGTGGCGCTGACCGTGGTCGCCGTCGCTCACACGGCGGCGGTCCTGCTCGCGGGCATGGCCGCGACAGGGCTGCTCGCGGTCGTCACGCAGACACTGGTGGCCTTCGCGGCATCACTGGCCGCCCCCGCCGAACGCGGACGGGTCGTCGGTCTGGTCACCAGCGGCGTCGTCATCGGAATCCTGCTCGCCCGCACCGCGTCCGGCCTCATGGCCGACCTCGCGGGCTGGCGCTCCGTCTACCTCGCGTCGGCGTCGCTCACCGCCCTGCTCGCCCTGGTCCTGTACAGGGTGCTGCCGCGCCACAACGCCGCTCCCCCGGCACCCCTGCGCTACGGCCAGCTCCTGCGCTCCACGATCACCCTGTTCGCGCGGGAACGGCTGCTGCGGCTCCGGGCCCTGTTCTGCCTGCTGGTCTTCGCCGCTTTCAGCACGTTGTGGAGCAGCGTCGCGCTCCCGCTCAGCGAAGCCCCGTATTTCTTCTCCCACAGCGCGATCGGGGCGCTGGGACTGATCGGTGTCGCCGGTGCCCTGGCCGCGACCGTGGCGGGCCGCCTGAACGACCGCGGACTCTCCCGTCGGACCACCGGCATCGCCCTGACACTGCTCGCCGTCTCGTGGCTGCCCCTGGCCTTCACCCGCAGCTCGCTCTTGGCCCTGTTCGCCGGGGTGATCCTCCTCGACCTCGCCGTGCAGGCGGTGCATGTCACCAACCAGACCCTGATCTACGCGCTGCACCCGGACGCGGGCAGCCGGCTGATCGGTGGGTACATGGTCTTCTACTCGATCGGCAGCGCCACCGGCGCCATCGCCGCGACCTCCCTCTACACAGTGGCCGGCTGGGGTGCCGTATGCGCACTGGGCGCCACGTTCAGCTGCCTCGGGCTCGCACTGTGGGCGTTCACACGGCACAGCACCCCGGACCCCACGGCCAAGGCGGCCGCCCGCAGCGGAGGATGAGCGGCCGGTGACACGGCTTCCGCCCGCACTGCGCGTGGCGGGCGGAATACACGCCCCGCTCCCGCGGCGTCAGGGATGAACTGCCCTGCCCCAAAGGCGTCCTGGCCGAGGGAGCTGGGCAGCATGCGTTGCCTCAGCCGAGGAAGTCCGGGAAGTCCGCCTCGGTGGAGTCGGTGTCGGGGACCAGCGTCGCGAGCATGTCCGCGGTCACGGCGGCCTGGTCGGCGGAGCGCGCCAGCATGACCTTCTCGTACGCGGCGACCGCCTCGTCGATGCCGGGCCGGTCGATGACGGCCTGGGCGAGTTCGGCGCCGTCGAGCATGGCGAGGTTGGCGCCGACGCCGACAGGAGGCATCAGGTGGGCGGCGTCACCGAGCAGGGTGACGCCGGGGACGCGGTTCCAGGTGTGCGGGACCGGGAGGACGTACACCGGCCAATGGGTGAACGCGCCGTCGTTGGCACGCATCAGGTCGAGCAAGCTCTCGTCGAAGCCCTCGTACATGCCCAGCAGTCGGGCGCGCACGGCCGCGGTGTCGGCGAGGTCGAGGCCCTCGTGCCAGTCGAGCGGGCCGCGGAAGGCGGAGTAGACACGTATGTGGGCACCCGCGTTGCGCTGGGCCACCACGCTCAGGCGCCCCGCCTTGGCCCACATCATGCCCTGACCGACCTGCTCGGCGATGGCGGGGAAGCGCCGGTCGACGTCGTTGAAGCGGCCCTCGACGAACATGACGCCGCTGTAGGCGGGCTGAGCGTCCGAGAGCGCGCGACGCACCCGCGACCAGGCGCCGTCCGCGCCGACGACCAGGTCGAATTCCTCAGCGCCGCCGTGGGCGAACTCCAGGCGGGCGGTGCCCTCGGGCAGCGGCACGGCCTTCTCGACCGCGTGGTCCCAGCGCACGCTGCCCGGGGTGAGGGAGTCGAGGAGGAGGGTGCGCAGGTGCCCTCGGTCGATTTCGGGGGCACCGGTGTCTCCGGGCTCGGGCAGGTGGTGACGCAGCAGGGTGGCCGAGCGGTCCATGAGGCGCGATTCCTGCCCCTCGGGCCGGGAGAGCGCGAGGAACTCATCCAAGAGGCCGGCGGCGCGCAGGCCCACCTGGCCGGTGTCCTCACGGATGTCGAGGGTGCCGCCCTGCGAGCGGGAGTCAGCGGTGGCCTCGCGCTCGAAGACGGTGACGGATACGCCGTGCCGCTGAAGGACACGCGCGCAGACGAGACCGCCGAGGCCGCCGCCGACGATCGCGATACGAGGAGTGGTGGACATGATGGGGCTCCTGTCGGAGGAGGGTCGGATACGGGGCGGTGACATACTCATGAGGGGCGCCGGTCCACCCAAGGTCGCAGCCCCCACCGACACACCGCCGACAGGCTCCCGACACATCGCCGCGTAACCGCGGACATGGGTGTTGACGATCGCGCGCACGTGGCTCCGAGGGGTCACGGTGGCGGCACACACAAGAATTTGGCCGTGCGCACCGGCTCAAGACCGACCGCGGTTTCCACAGCGCCGTCATAGACGCCCCCGGGCACGGCAGCCGCCCGCGCACCACGGGCGGGAAATCGCCGCGCTGTACGGGGCGAGGGCGACGGGTGAGCCGGAAGGCCCGGTCGTCGTACGCCACAACGCCCACCTGGCGGAGCGCGCCGTGCCCGAGTGGCAGGCGGCCCTGGACGCCCTCCGGGGGGACTTCCGGAGATCGGCCGGCGCCCGGCTCACCGGCCGGACGTCATTACCACAACCCCGGATTCCGCCCCTCCAGCAGGTGTTCCGCGCGGCGTTCCGTTGGTACGAGAGGATGACTTTTCATCCATCGGACCGCGCTCGCACACGCCGCCGTCACCGCCTGCCACACCGCTCCCCCACCGACGCCCCCGCGACCGACTCCAGGGGGAAAGCCGCTGGTGGCAGCGGTGTGCGGAGATCCACGTCGGGCGAGCCAGGGCGCGAAGCGAAACCTGGCGGCCCCTCAGATCGCTTGCCTGTGCGAGGTTTCGGGCGGATCGCGGGTATCCCGGGGTCATGTGGGTATCGCGCGGGCCCGGTAACCTACCACTACCAACTCCCATTCCGGGACCGTTCGGTGCTTCGCGGGCGTCGCCCATGGGGTCCACGAACAACACCGGGCTCCGGGAGGGAGGTGACCTCATGGAGGGAGCTCCAAAGGGCCACCACGGCGACAGGTGGGACCGGCTCTACCGCTGGATCCGCTGGGTCGGCCCGCTCTACACGGTTGCCAGAGCCGTGCGGGAGCTGTTGACCTGACCGAACCGCCTGTAGCAAAGGCCCCGACCCGGTGGTCGAGGCCCCGCCGTAGTTGCAGAGGGCCTCATCCCCGAGCGCTTGGCCGGCACGGAGGGGGTGAGGCTCTCGCATTTCCCCGGGCGTGCCGCCGCCGGGACGGTACGAGGGGAACATGTCTTCCGACACCGCCACTAAACACCGCCCCCGGGGCACTGTCAAAGGCATCACCACGCGTGGCCGCAGCTGGGCCGGCCCGCCAATGAGGGTGCTGACCTGGGGAAATGGCCGGAGCGCACCGCGGGATGCGGGTCAGCGCTGACACGCCGAACTCCTCCATGTGGCGAGCGGGGCGCAGGGTGGGCCGGGTGCACCGTCGGTGCGGACGGTGACTCGGCCGGAGGCCGACGCACGGGCCGCTTGGGGCCGATGGGCGGAGCCGGCCGGCGGCGAACGGGTGGTTGTGCGCTGCCGGGCGCCGCCACCGGGCAGGGGCTCACCAGAGGCAGGCCATTGACGTGAGGAGGGGTTTGCGCATGAGCGAATACGAGCGTTCCCGTACGATGCCCGCGCTGCCGGAGCACATCTTCGACCAGGCCAGTCAGGTGCGTCGGCTCGACAGCTGGTTGCCTTCGGAGCTGCATGTGAAGGCCGAGGACCTGCCGGCCGTCACCGTGCACGAGGACACCACCGGCGAGGACGCGGCCGCGCTGTTCCGGGCTCAGCCGGAGCGACTGCGCCTGGAGTGGGGCACGCGCGACAGCCATGGTTACGCCGGCTGGCTGCAAGTGGTCGATGCCGGCAGCGGCTCCAGCGAGGTGACGGTCCATCTGTCGTTCTTCGACGAGCGCCACGACCCCGGCGCCGATACCGTGCGCTCGGCGCTGGAGGACAGCCTGGCGAGACTGGAGGAACAGGTGCGGCTGCGCGTCGACAACGGCGGCTGAACGGACGCCGGTGGTTGCTCCCGGCGGGCGACGCGCAGGCCCTGATCGGCCCGTGTGGCCGTGGCGCTGCCGACCACCGGGGGCCGTCGTGCTGCATCCTGGCGGCCGAGTGCCGGACAGCGGACGACGCGTTCGCGGCGGGCGATCAGCAAAGGGATGAACGACATGGCCGTGTGCGAGGTCTGCGACAACGACTACGAGATGGCCTTCGAGGTACGCGCCGCGGGAGCGGTGCACGTCTTCGACAGCTTCGAGTGCGCCGCCCACAAGCTCGCGCCGATCTGCGACACCTGCGGGTGCCGCATCCTGGGCCACGGCCTGGAGACCGACGGGATGTTCTTCTGCTGCGCCCACTGCGCGCGGGCCAAGGGCTACTCGGAGCTGGCCGACCACGCCTGATCCCCGCCGGGCGCCTACGGCTCCCCCGCAGTGGGCATCGCCCATCGGCGCCCTCTCGTTGGGCAAGGAAGTGAGCGGACCTCAGCTCCTCCCCGCCCGGCGTCGGAGGGTTCCGGTATGCGCGGGAGCGAACCCGTTCGGGCGGTCGCGACCGCGGTGGCCGCGGTCGTGCCGCGGTCCGGGACCGTCGCACCGGCCGGTGCGACGGGACAGCTCCCGGCGTCGTGCGACGGGCCGGTCGCGGGGTGTGTGGCGGTCCGGGGAGCGGGCACTCACCGGGGTCCGTGACAGGCCGGGCTGTGACCACCGGGCACCGTTCGCGGCGCTGTATGTGCGCCGGGCAACGCCCGGTCGACCTTCACCGGCGGCCCGCCGCTCCCCCGGACCTCGCCGTGCGTGGCGGCCAGGGTTTCCACCACCGCGCCCGCATCCGTCAACCACTCACGTACCGAGGGGACTTGAGCTGCGTCCGAGCCGTCGGCGGCCAGCACCGTGACCTTGCGGGTCCGGATGCCGTCGCCGCGCAGGTTCTCCTGGCTCAGGGCGGGGCAAATAACTTCGGTGATACCTGTCTCGGGCTGTGGCGCCGGCAGCCCCAGCCCCTCGGTGACCGCGGCGGCGAACTCGCCGTTGACATGGGCCAGGGCGACGGAAGGCTCCCCGGGGCCGCCGGGTACATCATCGGCCCTTACCCTGACCAGTGCCTTCACCCACCTCCCACAGCCTGCTCACCATGCCGGTTGGCGCGCGCCTCGAAAAGGCTTCGCAGGTGGGCCAGGCTCCGTTCGGCCAACGGGCGCAGCGCCGGGGCGGCCGCGCACGCTTCGCCGCGCAGCCGGTCGATGGCGTCGGGGCCGAGGGCTTCCCCGGCCTCGGTGGCGAATGCGGGCTCGGCGAGCCAGTCGTCGAGGAGGCCGGGCGTGACCTCCAGGTGGAACTGAAGGCCCCAGGCGAGCGGACCGGCACGGAATGCCTGACACTCGGTGGTGTCGGTACGGGCCAGCACGCGGGTGCCGGGGCCGGGCACAATGCGGTCACCGTGCCAGTGGAGCACGGCGGGGGCGTCAGCCAGCGGGCCGACGACCGGATCGTCACGGTCCACGTCGCGCAGCGGGGCCCAGCCGATCTCACTCTCCCGACCGAGTTCCGCACCGGTACGGACCGTCAGCCCCTGGGCCCGGGCGAGGAGTTGGGCACCGAGGCACACGCCCAGCGTCGGCGTCCCGGCCCGCAACGCGTCGGCCAGGAGGTCCCGTTCCACCTTCAGCGCAGGATGGCCGGCCAGGTCATCGGCGTTCATCGGACCACCCATCACGACAAGCCCCGCCAGATCCGACGCCGCCGGCAGATCGTCCAGTGAGGCACCCGGTGCGCCGATCAGATTCCGGATGTCCACATCCAGCCCGCTCCCGTCCAAGGCGTCGAGAATCAGGCCGGGTTTCTCGACCTCGACGTGCTGAAGGATCAGAACGGTGCGCGCGGGCATGGGGCGGTCTCCTGGGAGGAACGAGAATTGCGGAGGCGGTTCGTTGAAGACCCTAATGGGGCCAGGGTCAGAGAGAGGACGGGCCCGGACGCCCCGAGCCCCGTGCCATACGGCACCTGGCCACACCGGACCGCCGATCGCCCCACAATCACCCCATGAAACCTGGAGGATGCCGGCCCCGGGTTGCAGCCACTGCCGTGTCCGGACGAGTGAGGCCCCGAGCAGTGGCTCGCCAACCGGTCGCGTGCCGGCTTCCGCGCCTTGATGGCGGCCCGCGGCGCGGACCTCACGCACGGGCAGACCCTGCCCAGGTTGCTGGGCGAGGACGGGCTGGAGGGCGTCCAGGCCGACGCGTACTTCCCGGTCACCTCGCCGGCGTGTGCCGCCCTCGAGGCCGCGACCGTGCGGCAGACGCGGCACCGCCTGGTGGCGGAGGGGCTCGCCACCGACGAGGAGATCGACCGCCACCTGGCGAACATCGCCACCGGACGCCTGGACCTGGCCACCGCCCCGACGACCTCCATGTGGGGACGCCGCCCGTAACGCTCGCCCGGGGGGAGGAATCCCCTCCCCCCGCCGTCGCACGATCGCACGTGCAACACCGAGCCCGGCGCCGGTGATATGGCCCGGGCCGGGAAGGCAGGCACGCCGGTCAGTGGCCCGCCCTCCACGTGGCGCGGCCAAGTGGGCCACACCCCGTTCCGGGCGTGGGTGTCACAGCGCCTGGGGGAAGTCGAAGACGCGCTGGGGGTCGTACTGCCGCTTCAGCTTCGCCAGCCGGCCCGCCGCGTCCCCGTAATACGCCGTGCGCCAGTCCTTCAGGCCCGGGTCGGTGTAGTTCTGGTACGCGGCCCCTGAGGCGTGCGGGCGCATGGCCGTGTGCAGGCCGTCGAGCCAGGCGGTCTGTGCCTGGCCGGACCCGCCCGCCGCCCAGGACGTCAGATACTGCGCCAGGACGCGCTGGCGCCGGTGGACGAAAGCCGTCTCCAGCGGCTGTACGCGGTTGACCGCGCCGCCGAGCGCCGTCAGCTGCACCGACGCGCCACCGCCCTTGACCCCGCGCCCGAAACCTTCCACCTGTCCGAGCAGGGTGCGGATGCCCCCGGCGTTTAGGGAGCGGTCGAAGAAGTCCGAACGGGCCACATACGTCTCGCGCTCCAGCTGTCCCGCGGGCTCACGGCCCGGTGTCCTACCGGGGAGGTGGCACTGACCGGTGGATTTGTCGCCGCAGCCGGCGTAGGCACGAACGGTGTCGAGGTAGGAGTGGCGGCGCAGACTGACCGCCCCGATGCCGGTACGGCCGCCGCTCGCCTTGGCCACTTTGCCGATCAGTCGGTCATAGGCGTTCTCCAGATCCTGCTGCGAGCCGATCGAGAACGCGGCGACGGATATCCGGGGAGTGCCGCCCGCCGCGGCGGACAGGTCGCAGGCGGACCAGATCTCGTCCGGCAGGCCCGGCCCCCACTCCTGCCACACCTGGACGACGGCCGCGGCCTTGGACCAGGGGAACGAGAGATAACCGGTCACTCCCTCGCCCACGGCGTGGGTACGGAAGCGGAGTTCGGTGACCACACCGAAGTTGCCGTTGCCCGCGCCCCGCAGGGCCCAGAACAGATCGGGGTTGTGGGTGGCATCGCAGTCGACGCTCTTGCCGTCGGCGGTCACCAGGGACGCGCCGGTGAGGCTGTCGCAGGTCAGACCGTAGGCACGGGAGAGGATGCCGTGCCCGCCCCCCAGCGTCAGCCCGGACACACCGACAGTGGGGCACGAGCCCGCCGGGACGGTCACACCGCGCGCGGCGAGGCCGGTGCAGACGTCGATGAGCTTGGCACCGGCGCCGATGACGGCGGTGGACGCCGAGGGGGTGCGGATGCTTTTCAGCCGCGATACGTCGATGACCAACCGGCCGTTGCCGCTGGACCACCCGGCGTAGCTGTGACCGCCGTTCCGTATGGAGACGGGTATGGAGAAGCGGCGGGCGAACGTCAGGGCCGCGGAGATGTCCGCGCTCCCCGCCACGTATGCGATCCCGGCCGGGCGCAGCGCGTCGAAACGCGTGTTGTACAGCCGGCGGGCAGCGCTGTAATCGGCGTCATCGGGACGCACGAGGCTCCCCGCGAGGCCCTTGCCGAGAGCGGTCCAGTCACTGCCGCCGGCCTTCTTCGAGGCGGCCCCCGCCGTGCTCGTCGAGGCCGTGCCGCCCCAGGTGGCGGCCGCCGCCAGCCCGGTGCCTGCCGCGAGTAGTGTGCGCCTGCCGATAGCCATGCCGATTCCGCCCCTTTGGTGCCCTTGCGTGTACGCGGTGCGCCTTACCGAAAACCCCCGCTGATCACACAGATGACCGATAAAGGCAGGCGGTTCCCGGACGCCCGACGGAATACGCGCACCGCCGCCCCGTCCCACCTACCTCCGCACCCTCCCGACCGATCGCCTCTCGGGTGGGGCCGCATGGCCTGGTCCCCAGGTCAGGCCATGGGCCCATGCGCGACCATGGGAGCCTGCCGCGGCGAAACACATGGGACGGCGACGCGATCGCCAAGGCCATGCGTACCGGGGCACTTGGAAGCCCGAAGCGATCCATGTGACAGAGAAGACCGAGCAGGGCGGTGGGCAGAGACACATGCGCTTCGCCATCGGCACGTAGTACGTCACCGGGTCCGGCGGGCGCGGTGAACCGCACAAGGTATGGGGGTTGAAGTGAGCCAGGTGCTCCATGGCGAGCGGTCGTGGAATCCGCTGGCACGGACCGTGGAGCTGACCGGGGCCGGTCTGCGCAGAGGTGGCAGGACCACGCCGCTGGACGAGCTGAATCTCGGCGCCATGGCCGAGGCGTTCCAGCGCGGCCGCCGGCTCGGGGGTGGCGGAGCCGAGCGCCCGTTGGAGCGGCTGCCGGACGAGGCGGGCATCGTCCCGGTGACGCACGTGACCGGAACGGCCACACCGGTGAAGGTGCGTCAGGCCGCCGAATTCGCCCGGAACCTGGGTGAGTTGGCCGTACGTCAGTGCGGCGGCCCGGAGCAGGGCGCCGCTCTGGCGGCCAGGGCTCACGCCGAAGGCGTACCGCTGTGGATCGCGCGGCGCACCGCGCCGGGACCCGCCGGTCCGGTCACCGTCGCCGTGGACCGGGGTCTGGTACGCGTGGATGTGTGGGGGCCGCACGCACCCGTCGTACGGATCCGGGCGCCGTACGGCTTCCACCGCGACTCCCCGTACGCGCCCCACGGCCTGCGCCTGGCCGTCGGCGACGCGACGGCCCAGCTCACCCTCAAGAAGAGGCTGCGCAAGTCCCGGAGTTCGGTGGAGGCAGCGGTGCCTGGGCAGCAGTGGGTGTCGCGGCGGGAGAACGCGTGGAGTTCGTGGCTGCTGCGCGACGGGCCGCGTCGCCCTCCTGACGCGTCCCGCGCGCCGGCCTGCGGTCGAGCCGGGGGCGGTCCTGCTGCCGCTGGCCCCGGTGCGGTAGGAGAGTGCCGACCCGCTGGACGCCGTCATGGCTCAGGTCTTCGCCGTCGCCTTCGGGCTCGGGGACACAACGGGTCTGGCGCGGTTCCGTACGCAGCCGCGCCCGGCAGGCGCGGCCGAGCCGGCCGCCGTCGACGACTGGGACCGCCCCTGGTTCAGCGACCTCGGAAGCGGAAGCGAGGACAACGACCCCGGCGGGGGCGACGGCTGGGGGGCGGACGGCGGCGGAGGCATGACGGGGGTGACAGCGGGGGCGGTGACGGCGGGGATCAGGCAGCGGCCCTCGCCGGGGCGGTGTTCGCGGCGGCCCCGCCCGTCCACCGGGCAGACCTGTGGGGAACAGCCCGAGCCCGCCAGGGGCGGCGCCCACGGGCGCCGCCCCCCGGCATGCCTGGCCGGCAGGGCCGGTCAGCGGACCTGGTACTGGCCGACCTTGAGGAACTGGCGCACGGCGGCGGGGCCGCCGTTGAGCGCCTTGCTGCCGGCCGCACGGAACTTCTCGCTCGGGTGGCTGGCCATCAGGCGCAGCACCTCGACGCGGTCGTCCTCCTCCTGCGCCTGGTACTGGCCGACCTCCAGGAAGTGACGCACATCGGCGGCGCTGCCGTTCAGGGCCTCGTTGGCCGCATCCGTCACCCCACGACCGGGGTGCTTGCCCAGGATGACGAGGACCGCCACGCGGTCGTCCTCCTCCTGCGCCTTGTACTGGGTCACCTGCAGGAACTCGATGAGGGCCGCGGCCGTGCCCTGCTTGAGGGCGGCGTCGCCGTAGGAGCGCATCGAGGAGTTCTGGGGGCTCTTGGCCATGAGGGAGAGGACCTCGACCCGCAGATCGTCCATCGACATGTGCGAGTAGTCCTTCGCCGCCGGGGAGGCGGTTGCGGAGGCGACCGTTCCCGGGCCGGCGGCCGTGGCCGCCAGCGCCGGGGAGGAGAGCAGAACAACCGGGGCCAGGACGGCTGCCACGGCAACGGCCGAAACACGGACCGGCTTCATAAAGGCGCACCTACTTCGCAAGAAAGATCAACAATGCTGGGACAGCGTAAACACCCCCAGGGCGACATGACCGGCCACCCCCGTATGGATCCCGTCAGGATTCGGCAGGAACCGACATGCCGCGCGAGGGAGCCGGAAGTTCTCCGGCCTGCTCGGCTTCGGACTTCGGGCTTCGAGTGGCAGCCGCCGCATACCCCCACACACAGAACTGCACGACCACCGGGGCTGGCGGCGGGTACTCGCTCGCAGGTACAGCGCCCGTCACATGGGCGAGCAGCGGCGAAGCACCCGTGTCCCGCTCGGTGGAATCCTCGACACAGCAACTACGGCGGCGCCCGAGCCGAACCAGCCCACCAGCGGTCAGACCGGACCGTCACCCGCACCCCACACCAGGGCGCCGTCCACCACCCCCGGCTTGTCCGGCCCGGCAAGGGACGGCGCCTCAAGGGCATCCGCCATCTCCTCCAGGTAGCTGGCCAAGGACTCGAACTCGATCTGCCGGTTGGCCGGCTCATCCCACGACCACACTTCCCCGCCCCGGCGTCCAAGTAGAGGCCGGTCGGCCAACTGTGTTCGCCGAGCGTGCACACGGGTATCCAACGGCGGTCCCACAGTTCGTCGTAGACCTGCCTCCAGTACCGCTGAGGTCGACGGTCTCGGCGATGGTCATGAGCCTCCCGTTGCCGTGCGAGAACGCCGCACCCGGACCGGAACGGACACCACGGCGCGGACCCCATAGAGCCTTCAGCTCGGCGGGGACCCTGGCACCGAGTTCCCGCTCCGCCCAGTCGGTCTCCTCCCGCGCACCCGGGGATTCTCGCCGTCACCTGACCATCGGCTCAGCCGGAACGACGACCCGATCGGCCTCGACGTCGAAGCCGAGTGAAGGATGACCGTGATCGCCCTCCGGATCCATCAGTGCGGGCTCGCCCGAGCATCGGCCGATATCAGCCGACGTCCAGGCAGTGCGCGCCGACGCCCTGAACACGTCGGTTCACTCCATGACCGCGTGCCCGCCAGACGCCAATGACGCCAGGTAGTCGTCGAGGAGCTCGGTCTGGCGGTGGGGTGGGAACGCCGTCGGGTTGAACAGAGCCTGTACCACCAAGCCGAGCACGAACGACTGGGCGGCGGCCGCGACGCGCTCCGGGTCTCCGGGTGGCAGCTCGCCGAGGCGCTGGGCGGCGGCGACCAGGCCGCGCAGCTTGGCGCGGCTCTGGGCGTACTTGCGGGCGTAGTCGTCGCTCAGGGCGGGGTCGGCGAGGGCGGTGTCCCAGGACGACACCCAGATCCGGTTGCTCGCGGTGGCCTCGGCCGTCAGCGGCAGGATGTCGAGCAGGGCGGCCCGCACGGCGGGCAGGCCCTCCCCCGCGGCGCGTCGGGGACGGGCCGCGGTGCGCTCCGCGAGCAGGTCCAGGGCATACGTGACCAGGTCGCGCTTGGCGGGGAAGTAGTGGGTGAGCAGGCCGGTGGTGGCACCGAGTTCGGTGGCGACGGCACGCATAGTCAGCCCGCCGAAGCCGTGCGCGGCCAGCACCCGCCACACCGCCTCGGACACGTCGCGGCGGCGGGCCTCGTGATCACCCTTGGTACGTGGCATGCTGCTACGGTACATAACCGTAACGCTTGTTATGTGAATGAGGTCCTCATGTTCTCGCTCCCCCTGCGGGACGGCGCCAGCCTCCGCCCGCTCGAGATATGGCATGCCGAAGAGTTCGCCGCCCACCTCGACAGGGCCCGCGAGCACATCCGGCCCTGGGTCGGGCCCGCGTTCGTCACCGACGGCCTCGACGGGGCACGGGGCACACTGCGCCGTTACGCCGAGCGCCAGGCCGCGGACGGCGGCCGCCTCTACGGCATCTGGCTCGACGGCACACTCGTCGGCGGCGTGATGTTCACGGACTTCGACGCCACCGCCGGCACCTGCGAGATCGGCTGCTGGCTCGAACCGGCCGCCGAGGGCCGCGGCCTGATCACTCACGCCTGCCGCACCCTGCTGGACTGGGCCTTCACCGACCGCGGAGCACACCGCGCCGAGTGGCACTGCCGCGCCGACAACGACCGGAGCGCGGCGGTCGCCGAACGGCTCGGCATGACACTCGAAGGCGTACGCCGCCAGGCATGGCCCTTCGACGGCGTCCGCCACGACAAGCAGGTCTGGGCCGTCCTCGCCCCCGAGTGGCACGCCCACCGCCGGTGACACCACCGGCCACGCCGGGGCGGGGCGATGTCAGACGTCGATGACATCCCACGGCGGAGCCGGCTGGTCACCACGAAGGCCGGTGGGGTGTTCGCCGGGTGGGTCGTCCTCACCCGCGATCCCCGGCCGGCTGGCCGGGCACTGGGGGACGGCCAACCATTTCCAGACCCACCCCGGCTTCCGCGGCCGCGGCCTCGGCTCCGGCCTCATGCGGGAACTGCTGAGGATCGCCCGCGACGAGCTGGGGCTCGAACAGCTCCGTCTCGCGGCCCGTGGTGGCGAGGGGCTGGAGAAGTTCTACGAGCGGCTCGGCCGGCGCGAGACCGGCCGCCGGCCCGGAGCTCTCCGCTTCGGGCCCGAGACGACACCCGGGACGAGGTCCTGATGCTCTTCGCTCCGCTCTGACGTCTCATGGCCGTCTCGCGGCCGTGAGCTCAGCCTCCGTGCGCTCGAAGGCACGCGCGACGTGCCTCGCTTCCCGCACCGTTGAGGGAAGCGAGGCACCTACGGGACCAGGCATGTGCCGCCTTACTTCCAGGGGTCGCTGAACGACTTGCCGGGGACCGGCTTGGCGATCAGCGCCACGGGGATGAAGAAGCCGACCTGGCCGATGGCGATCATCAGGGTGGCAAGCGCCTTGGCGTCATAGTGCTCGGACGCCTCGGCGTAGAGCTCGTCGGAGACCCTCTCGCCATGTGCGGCGGGCTGGAAAACGGCCTCCGCCAGCGCCAGCGCGGCTCGCTCGGCACCGGTGAAGTACGGCGAGTCCCACCAGGACGCCACCGACGTGATCCGCTCCTCGGTCTCCCCCGCCTTGCGCAGGAAGCCCGTGTGCAGGACGGTGAGGTAGGTGTTGCCGACGATCTGGCCGGCGCGCAGCTGGATCAGGCTGATCGTGGTCCGCGGCACGGAGTGGTTGCCGGTGGCCTTGAACAACGCCGCCGACACGTCGGCCAGTTCCGGGACGAGCTCCACCGGGTCGTCCGCCATCCGCGGCGTCATCGGGATCTCGGCAGTGATCGATCGTGCTTCCATGGCCATCTCCTATGGGCTTCCGCAGTGCTTTCACTCCACTGACGGATCACGGCACGGAAGTGTGACCGCGGGCCCCGGGCCGGTTCCGCGCCCGCCGATCCCCCCGGCGTCAGGAGTGCCGAGCTCGCCAAGCGCATCACGCTCATAAGGGATAAATTGGCTGAACCCACGAGAGAGGAGTCGGCATGTCCTCGAAGCGACGTCGTAAGAAGAAGGCACGCAGCCGCAAGGCCGCCAATCACGGCAAGCGACCGCAGTGCTGAACATGGTCCTGGAGCGATCCAGGACCATGCCCGCTCCTCAGCCCGCGTGACGGACGCGGAAGCGAAGGCCCGCGGAGTCCAGGCGCCTGATCAGGGCATCGCCCATCGCCATGGCCGTCGTGACCTGCCCGGCGGTGGGCGGCAGGTCGTCCAGGGCGAGGCACAGGGACGCCTCCGCCAGCATTTTCGCCGTCTCGGCATAACCCGGGTCGCCGCCCGAGACCTCGGCGAACACGCGCCGGCCGCCCCCTTCGCCCACGGCCCGCACCTGGAACCAGGAGCGGTCCCGCCACTCGCGGCTCGGGCCCCGGCCCGGTTCGTAGCGGTTCATCAGCCAGGACCGTAGGGGAGGCACCTGCGCGGCGGCGGCCAGTGCGCCCACGCCGATCGGGCCGGCCAGGGCCATGGGCAGTGTTTTCACCGACGCGTAGTGGCGGTAACGGAAGTCGGGGCCGTACCGCTCCAGACCGGCGGCCGAGCGGCGTACGACCTGAGGGTCGAGCGTCGGCAGCGGCAGCGCCCAGGTGCCTGTCTCCTTGCTGAACCGCGGTGCCCCCAGCGGAGCCCGGACCCGGCGCCCGGCCGGCCGCGGTTCACGCCGGCGGCGTTCCCGGGCCGCAGCTTGCGCCTGGCGCGGGCGACCGGCGATCGTCAGGGACGTGCTGAGCGTGCCGCCGGAGATGAGCCCCGACGCCCGGACGAACCCGTCGACCGTCAGCGGCACCCCTTCGGGCAGGTGCCGGACGGTGAAATACACGCAGAGGTCGTGCGGCATCGAGTCGAAGCCGCAGGCGTGGACGAGCCGCGCTCCCGTCTCCCGTGCTCGCGCGTCGTGGCGCACATACGTCAGGTCCACGAACTCCGGCTCGCCGGTGAGGTCCGTGTAGTCGGTACCGGCCTCCGCGCACGCGGCCACCAGTTCCTCGCCGTACCAGATGTACGGGCCGACGGTCGAGGCGACGACCCGCGTCGACTCCGCCAGCGCGCGCATCGCGCTCCCGTCGCTCGCGTCCGCGGTCACCAGGGCCACTTCGGCGGCCCGTGCCGGGTCGAGCGCGGCGAGCCGGTCACGCAGCCGCTCCAGCTTCCGCCGGTCACGCCCGGCCATGGCCCACCGGCACCCTAGCGGCGCGTGCGCCAGCAGGTATTCGGCTGTGAGCTCCCCGACGAACCCTGTCGCCCCGAAGAGCACGACGTCATAGGGCCGTTGCGGGTCTGTCTGCCTGTTCATGGCGCCTCCGACTGCTGGGATCGCGTCCGTGTTGTCTCTGCCCCGGCGGCTGATGCCCTGCCGCCCGCTTGCAGGAAGGACGTGCAGGGTAAGCACCGAACGAACGAGCGATCAATCGGAAGGTGAGCATGAGTTTCTTTGTCCGTGCCCGGTTCGAGGTCCGTGACCAGCGGCAGCATGACTTCGAGGAAGCGGCGCTCGCCCTGCGCGACCAGGCCCGCGAGGAGCCCGGGGCGCTCAACTACCGGTGGTTCTCGGCCGGTGCCGGCAGTTATCTGGTGATCGAGGAGTACGTCGACTCCGCCGCGGCCATGGCCCACAACGCGCGTGGAGCGCACCTGCTGGCGCACCTCAACGAGTGCGCGGAGATGGTGTCCGCGGAACTGTACGGTCCGCTCGGGCCCGAGGTCAGGGAATGGGTCGAGGCGCACCCTCAAGCGATCGCGTTCCCGGAGTTCCCCGGTCACGGCACCGAGGACTGAGAGGCGCCCTCGGCCCCGCGGCTCGGCCGCGTGAGGCCGAAGACCGTCGTCGCCGTCGGCCTGAGCGGGGGGCGGCCGTCGCCGAGATCAATCCCACATCCCGAGACGGGAAGGGCGCACGGCCTGACAAATACACACGTATCAGCGTAGGCGGAGGCGTCGATCCAGCCTGCCCCGCGGCCGAAAAGGATCGCAGGGCAGGCCATCTTTCTCTTGTGTCATGCCCCTGACCGTGGGCTCCTGAGGCGTTACGCCCGGTGGCGCGGGTGCGCTACCAGCTGTCCACGGACAGCAGTAGCGCGGATCCGGCCGTTCGTCCGCCTCATTGCCGAACGGTGAACTCCGCTGGATGTCAAGGGTTATTGCTCCGCCACAGCCTTGTACGGCCAAAACCCCATGCGGTACACATGTGGCGCTTGTGACCCAAGAGCCAAGAGAAAGGTAAGTGATGCCAAGCAGCCCCTTGTCGAAATCACTGCCGGAAACGTTGCCCGAGACATTGCAGGTCCTGCGCTCGCGGACCGTTCTCCGGAACTACGCGCCCGAGCAGCTCGATGACTCGCTCATTGACCAGATGCTGGAGTGCATGCTCGCGGCACCCACCGCCTCCAACAAGCAGGCGTGGTCCTTCGTCGTGGTACGGAAGCCGGAAACCGTGCGGCGCGTCCGGGCGTTCTCCCCGGGAATGATCGGAACTCCGTCATTCGTCGTTATCGCCTGCGTCGACCGGCGGATGACGGACGGTCTGTCCGGCGAGGTCTCCCAGAAGATCTACGACACGTCCAAGCTCTGCGTGGCCATGGCCGTGGAGAACCTGCTGCTCTCCGCGCACGCCCTCGGCCTGGGCGGCTGCCCGGTGAGCAGCTACCGCGAGGACGCCCTGCGGGTCCTGCTCGATCTGCCGGAGCCGATCGAGCCCGTCCTGCTGGTGCCCATCGGCCGTCCCGCAGAAGCTCCCACGCCGTCCGACCGTCGCAACAAGAACGAGGTGATCAGCTATGAAGTCTGGGGACACGGCACTGCCGCATGACCAGTTGCGTGAGGAAATCGCTCTTCTCGCCACTTACCTCCTGAGCAGTGGGCGAGGGCTGCTGGACGAGCCGGCGGACTACGGTCCGTACCGCTGCGCGGATGCCGCTCGCCGGACGCTGGAAATCCTGGAGCGGGCCGGGGCGAGCACGCCCGAACTCTCCGATGTCCGCCAGCGCTTGGACGGCGTCATGTACGCCCCGATGGGGGGCGACCTGAAGATTTCCGAAATTCTCGACGAGCTGTGCCTGAAGATGGCAGGCGCGCTGAAGGACCCCAAGTCCTCCTGAGCGAAGTGGAAGGAGATCCGGCATGCAGCCCGATTCGCTTGCGGAGAACATCCCCCTGGCTATGCACGCGGTACCGCTCAGCGACGGCTGTCAGCGCATCTGGCAGCGTGGGGAGCACGCCCTCATCGGGATAAGCGCGGGAAACAGCTATTTCAACCAGGAGCGCCTCACCGCGCTGATGGAGTGGGCGGGCAATTCCTTCCGTGAGATCGATGTCGTCTATGTGGACACACATATAGACACGATGCTCATCGCGGACGGCCGCACTCCGGAAAGTGCCTTGCGGTCGGTGAAGACCACCTTGAAGGACGTGCGCCGCCGAATACGGCGGGCGTTGGAGAGGCTGGGTCCGAAGGCCGCGAGGTTCCGCGTCCGGGCGCTGTCCGAGCTCATGGAGCTGCCGGTCTACCAGGCCGTACGGGACCGGACGGACCAGGCCATCGAGGACGACCGGACGTTCTCCTCGATCTGTGAGGCGATGGTCCAGGAGATCGTCCAGAGCCGGCCCGGCGCGGAGGGCGAGGTCACTCCGGAGCACCTGCGCGCGGGGTTGAGTTATGTCCAGGCGGAGGCCCCGCTGTTCGCGGACTCGCCGAGCATTTTCGGGGTCTCGACCTCGGTGGTCCTTTATCACATGAAGACGCCGATCTCCGAATATCTCGCCCAGCAGCCCACGGGATTCCGTGCCGCGCCGGGTCAGGCGTTCGTCGTCGTCAAACCGTCCTCGATGGTGCTCGCCGGGGTGTGAGACAGGACTGGGCATTCACTCACGGCGACACTGAGGAGAAAGCATGACGCAGCAGTACGACGAGGTCGCCAAGAGCTACGACGACGCGGAAGACGTCGTCCGCTTCTACCGGGAACAGGTGGAATACCCCTCGTTCCGGCGCGCCTTGGGATCGGTGCGAGGCGAGCGGGTGCTGGACGTGGGCTGCGGTGAAGGCAGCTACACCCGCATGATCAAGCGGCAGGGTGCCTCGGAAGTCCTCGGGGTCGACCTGTCCGACGGCATGGTCGGGCGGGCCCGGGAGATCGAGGCCCGGCAGCCGCTCGGCATCGAGTATCACGTGCACGACGTCGCCACGATGCCCGCGCTGGGCACGTTCGACGTGGTCGCGGCCGCCCATGTCCTGCACTACGCGGACAGCAGGGCGAGCCTGGAGAACATGAGCGAGCGGTTGTTCGCCCACCTCGCTCCCGGCGGGCGGCTGCTCGCCTTCGTGGGCAACGTGCATGCCGGCGAGGACGCCCAGGAGGCCAGCGGCTTCCTGATCGACCGCCCTGACCAGCCGTGCGAGGGGGCTCCCTACACGATGTCGATCCGGACGACCCCGCTCACCTCGTTCAAGGTGCACTACTGGCCCAGCGAGACGGTCGCGAGGGTGCTCGAAGCCACGGGTTTCACCGCCGTCACGTGGGAGCCCATGGAGAGTTCGCCCACCGGCGACGACCCGGAGCGCGCCCGGCGTTGCACCAAGAACCCCGTCAACCTTCTCCTGAGCGCGCGCAAGGCGTAGTCGAGGGGCCGGACGCGCTTGGCCGCTCGCCGGCTGTCAGGCCACACCGACGGCGTCGTACGCCGGAACCGCGCGGCCATCGCGAGCCCCCACGCCTCCACCGTGGGGAACGCGTGGCTGACGCGGTTCCGGCGTTCCCGCACACCGCGCCGCCCTCTCTCGGCGAGAGAGGGCGGCGCGGTGGTTCAACGGGCTTCCCTCACACGTCCGAGCGCGGCCCGCGTACGTACGACGGTGAGGAGAGCGAACGCCGTCGCCGCCAGGGCGGCGCTGACCCACGCGGCCCCCCGGTAGTCGCCCGTCGCCCCGGTCGCGGTGCCTGCGAGCAGCGGTCCCAGGAACGCGCCGACGTTCAGCGCGACGGTGGCGAACGAGCCGCTGAGCGACGGGGCTTGGGTCGCGACGCGCAGGACGTGGGTGGCGAGGGCAGAGCCGATGCCGAACGACAGCCCGCCCTGGACGACCGTCACGGCGAACAGCGGAACCGCGTGGGCACTGCTCGCGGCCAGCACCGCCCATCCGGTGGCCAAGGCGCACAGAGCGAGGGCCGCTCCCCGTCCCAGCTGTCCGCCGCCCGTACGGCGACCCGCCACGGTGACTCCGGCGAACGCGCCCGCGCCGAACGCGGCCAGGAGCCCGGGCACCGCGCCCCCGGGCAGGTGGGTGACATCCGTGGCGATGACGGCGAGATAGGCGAAGGTCGCGAAGGTCGCGCCGTTGACCACGGCGGCGAGCACCAACGCCAGCCACACGGTCCGCGACCTCAGCGCACGGGCTTCCCGCCTGACCGAGACATCGCCACGGCCGGCCGTGTCAGCGGGCGCCGCCCTGAACACCCATACCAGCGCGGGCAGGCACAGGACGGCGACGGCCCCGAACACCGCCCGCCAGCCGGAGCAGTCCCCGAGCACCGCGCCCGCGGGTACGCCGGCGAGACACGACAGCGTCACCCCGGACAGCAGGACCGCCGTGGCCCTGGCCTGCGCGGCCGGGCCCACCAGGGCCACGGCGACCGACATCGCGACCGCGAGGAAACCGGCATTGACGATCGCGGCGACGATCCGCGTGCCGAACAACAACCAGAAGTCCGTCGCGGCCGCGCCGATGACGTGTACGGCGACGAACGCGGCCAGGAAACCCGCCAGTGCCCGCCGACGTGGCCATCGCGCGCTCAGCGCCGCCATCACCGGCGCACCGATGATCATCCCGATGGCGTACGCGGACGTCAGGCTCGTCGCGGCACCCATCGGCACGGACAGGTCGTGGGCGATGTCCGGGGCGAGGCCGGACAGCATGAACTCGGAGGTTCCCTGCGCGAAGACGGCAAGGCCGAGGACGTAGATGAACAGAGGCAAGAGGTCGACTCCGGCAATCAGCTGCGAACAGGAGCATCCGCGCGCCGGACGTCGGCCTGCGTCGCCAGTGACGGGGACGAGAACCCGAAGAGGACCGGACACACGGATCGTGTCCGGTCACCGGAAGCGGGGCCGACCGGGGAAACCGAGGGGGTGCCGGTCAGGCGCAGGACCGCCGCCGAGTGACCGGCGGCTCCGCTCTGTCTGATTCAGGGGTCGTCACCCGAGGCAGGTTAGTCATCGCCTCGCCGGTGATCAACCGGATTTGAGGCAGGTCGCCTTACGGCCCGCCAGCCCGGCCCGAGGGTGAAGAGCGCGACCGCGATCAGGCCCAGCAGCGCCCAGCCGACGACCCCGGTCCCCCGGCGCCACGGGTCGCGTCCCTGGTGCCATGTGCCGGTCTCGTGCGGTGTGTCTCCCCTGTCACCCACCTCACGACCGGACGTGGCGTCCGTTGTCCGGCGAAGCTGCCGCCCCGGATGTCATCGCTTGGCGCCCAAGTGCTCGCGCCACCAGTCGACCGTCGCCTCGACCTGTTCGTCGACGGGGGTGGCGCGTACCGCGAACTCGGCTTCGTAGGCGCTTGAATCGACGACGAACGGCCGGTCGAACTGGTAGCGGATCTCCTTCAGTTCACGGAGCAGCGGCGAGAAGAGCGACGCGAGGCCCAGCACGGCCGACGGCAGACCGCGCACCGTGACCGGTCCCGTGCCCGCCTTGGCGGCAAGGCGGTCGATCATCTGACGGGTGGACAGCGGGGGCTGCGTCGGGATGTGCCAGGGACGGCCCCAGGCGCGTTCCTCGCCCGCGAGCTCGACCAGGGACCTGGCCACATCGGGGAGGTAGCTCCAGCTGTGCGGGGCGTCCGGGTCCCCGAGCGTGGAGACCGGCTTGCCGCGCAGCAGGCGGGGCATGACCCGCGCGGCCAGATGTCCGCCATCGGTCACACCGGGCCCGAAGAAGTCCGAGGCACGCGCTTCGACCGCCTTGATACGGCCCTGCTCGTGCAGTCTCCGCGCCTGCTCCCAGACGGCAGAGCGCACCCTTCCCTTGGGGCCGGTCGCGGTGAGCGGCAGTTCCTCGGTCATGGGGCCGTCCACCGGGCCGTAGCCGTAGAGGTTTCCCAGCATGACCAGGACGGCCCCGGTCGTCTCGGCCGCCGCGCAGAGCGACGAGGCCAGCGGCGGCCATTCACCGGCCCAGCGGTGGTAGGGCGGCGCGGCGCAGCTGTAGATCGCGGTCGCGCCCCGCGCCGCCTCGATCAGCCGCTCGCTGTCCGTCGCGTCCAGCGCGACGTGCTCGATGCCGGGCTCCGGGCTCCGGCCCGACTTGGTGACGACCCGTACGGAGTGCCCCTGCTCGGCCAGCAGCCGGGCGGTGGCCGCCCCTGCGGGCCCGAATCCTATGACGACGTTGAAGCTCACGCGCGCACACTAGCCGAGAGTCGGTGCCTCGCCGAGACCGTCAGCTGCTTCGTGCCGTCTCCCGTTCGGCCATGTGCGGAAGCCGTGCGCTGGACGGTGCCGGTGGTGCGGCGCTCGGCCCCCTCCGCGATGCCGGGCCCTGCCGCGGGCGGTGCTGGAGCGGCTCCCTTGGCTCGCCGACAGCGGCTTCACCGCCCATGCGCTGCTCGCCGCCACCCGGGCCGACCTCGGCGAACACCTCGTCCGCCATGAGCGAGTACCGCGCGAGGAACTGCGGGACCGGCTCGCGCATTTCACCACCAGGGTGCCGAGCTCGCACTGATCAGGAGCCGGTCGCCGCCTCTTCGGCCACTATGCATCGGAGAGGATCGCCCCATGACCACTCTCACCTTTGTGCACGGCGACATCACCCGGCAGGCCGTGGACGCCGTCGTCAACGCGGCGAACTCCTCCCTCCTCGGCGGCGGAGGCGTCGACGGCGCCATCCACCGCGCGGGCGGCCCCGAGATCCTCAGCGCGTGCCGCGACCTGCGCGCCTCCCATTACGGCAAGGGCCTCCCCACCGGCCGTGCCGTCGCCACGACGGCGGGCCGGCTGCCGGCCCGGTGGGTCATCCACACGGTGGGCCCGGTGTGGTCCGCCACCGAGGACCGCTCGGAGCTCCACGCCTCCTGCTACCGCGAATCCCTGCGGGTCGCCGACGAACTGGGCGCCCGGACGGTCGCCTTCCCGGCGATCTCCACCGGCATCTACGGATGGCCCATACAGGACGCGGCACGCATCGCCGTGGAGACGGCCCGCACCACGGACACGACCGTGGAAGAGGTCCGCTTCGTCCTCTTCGACGAGGCCGCCTACGCGGCCTTCACCGCGCAGGCGCACTGATACCAAAGAGTCGTCGTGTGAGAACACGTACAGGCTGCGGATATTCCAGAGGCGGAACCTCAGTCGACCACCCGGTGTTGCCAGAGGTCGCGGTGCCGTTCGACGTGGTCGATATCCCGCAGGTAGAGGTCTGCGTGCCCTTCCTCGATGTGCCGGGCGAAGTCGGTGTTGCCCCGGTCCGCCGCCTCGTGCATGAACGTGACCAGCCAGCGGAGCCGGTCGGGCACCGACTCGACGACCTCGGCGCGCTCCGGAGCGGTGCATCCGTAGGCGTCCAGGAACAGCCTCGCGCGGCGGGCCTGTTGCGGTGCGTCGCCGAAGCCGTCCCCGTTGGACGGATCGGTGAGCGGCGCGAACCTGTACAGGGCGTAGGAGAGATCCCAGTGGCGCGGGCCCGGCCGGGCGGTGTCGAAGTCGATCACTCCTACGGCGCGACCGTCGCCGAAGACGCAGTTGTACGGGGCGAAGTCGCCGTGACAGATGACTTCGGCCGGCTCCATGGCGGGGAACTGCCAGCCTGCGGTCGGCCGCGCGGCGAGTTCGGCGGTGCTGTCGTGGAACGACCGCAGCAGGCGGGCGGCAGTCACGAGGGCGGTCTCACCGCGGACGGCGGGAGACAGCGGGTAGTTGCCGACCTCACCCGGCAGGTAGTCCAGCACTTCCCGGTCCTGCTCGTCGACGCCGTACTGGCGTGGCGCTCCGGGGAAGCCCCGCCGGGCGAGGTGGTCCAGCAACAAGTGCACCGCGGGGGTCCAGGGGCGCACCGGGCGCCGGACCGTTTCTCCGGCCCGCACCACCCGGGTGGTGCCCCCACCGGTCAGCTCGGTTTCCTGGTGTACCGGTCCCTGTGGTACCGACGGATCCGTCATGCGTGGCCTCGTTCTTCCTTCCAGGGTCGTTCACGGGCTGTGCTCCGGGGTGCGGGCCCGTCACAGCGTCCGGGAGAGGAGGTAGGACGCCTTGCCATAGCCGAGCTGGAGGAAACGCGCCAGCGTGTAGCGCTCCAGCGGACCGGTGGCGAGCCGGCTCACCGTGTCGTCCCAGTCCGGCGGCACGACCGCGTCCCGGTCGAAGCCCTCGCCGAGCAACCCGTGGCCCGCGTCCTGCCGACCGTAGTGGTAACCGGCACCCCGGGCAAAGGTCATCTTCTCCCGTTCGAGCACGTAGTCGGGCAGGTCGTCCCGCATGGCCGCGCGCAGTGCGGCCTTCGACAGGCCGTTGCGGACCAGGTCCTGCGGGCCGAAGCCGAGCGCGGCGCGGATCACCTCCGGGGCGAGGAACGGGGTCCGCACTTCGATGGCCGTGGCCGCGGCGAGCCGGTCCAGGCGCTGACAGCTCGTGCGGTGCAGGTTGCCCAGTTCCCGGAGGCGGTGGCGCAGCACGTCGGCCGGGCTCTCCGTGCCGCTGCGGTACCCGCCGAAGAGCTCGTCGGAGCCCTCGCCGGTCAGTACTGTCCTGCTCCGTCCGGGCAGCGTCGCGAGGGCCGACAGGGCGGCCCACGTGGGGAAGGCGTGCGTCAGCACCTGCGACTCCCACGTCTCGAGCCGGGCCACCATGGCGTCGAGCTCCTTGAGGAGTTCCTCCGGCTCGGGTGCCGGCACGATGTCCAGCGGGACACCGAGTTCGTCCGTCAGGCGCCGGGCGTACACCAGGTCCGCCGAGCCCTCGTTGGCCACGGTCACGGCGCGCACCTGGGCCGGCCTCGGCGAGGCGACCGACTTCACCGCATGGGCCGCCGAGGAGCGCAGGTACCTGCGCAGCGACGAGGCCGAGGAGGACGCCGAGTGGTGGCGGGGCGCGCTGAACCACGGCTCCGCGCGCCGGTCGGTCCTGTCCGGCCTGGAACGCGGCACCTCGCACGAGACAAGGCGCACGCTGCCGGACGACCTCGCCGCACAAGTGCGGCGAGCACACCAGAAGGACCGCGTCACGAGCTACTCACTGCTCCTGACCGCGACGCTGCGCGGCGACCGGGACCAGAACGATCTCGTCGTCACCACGAGCTTCGGGCACCGGCTCACGATGGACGACTATGCGACGGTCGGATGCCTGACGTCCCGGACGCTGATCCCGGTGCATCTGGACGGAGCCGAATCGCTGGACACCACTCTGACGGTGCAGCGGCGGTTGTGGGACGCGCTGGAGCGCAGCCGGCTGCCCTACGCCTGGATCAGGAAGGCTGCGTGGCCGGACAGCCACCCCCTGCTCGACGCGGATCCGGAGGTGCCGTACTTCGCCCTCAACGAGTCGTGGCAGGACCGGCTCGTCCTGGACGGCCTGGACGTGAGAGGGGTGGCGCGCAAGGGCACCCGGTCAGCCGACACGCTCGAGCTCTGGGTGGAGCAGTCGCTGAACGGCTATGAGCTGATCATGCGCGGCCCGTACGCGGAGGGGACACTGCGGGCACTGCAGGATGAGGTGGTCGAACGGCTCGGGACGGCGCTGAGGCGACCTCCCCCGTGTCACACTCCGTAATCACCGCCTGCCGCTTCGCCCTGCCCTCACAGAGCTCTACGGCATCCGCTCAGGGCCGGACCAAAAACCTGACCACCCGTCAGCAAAGACTGCGGTCGGGAACGTGGCGCTCGCCGTCCAGACGTATGCAGCGCCCGGCCCCGTAGGAGGACTTGGTGGCCGTCACCGAGGGCGTGCTGCTGCGCGCCCACCCGGCGGAACGCCGAGTACCCGGGCCGCTGGCGACTCGTACCCGGCCAACGCCGCATCTTCTGAGCTGCGGTGAAGCCCCCTGCTGCCTATTTCTGGCGTATTCCGGCTGCCCTCCTACTACTCGGGGCCGTCAGCGCACCAGCGGCGGCATCGACGGGTGCGCGGTGTCCGGCCAGACCACCGCGTCCATCACCGAGTCGTGCCCGGTGTGGCCGCGGCTGGCGGCGTACGCGGCCGGCACTCGGTCCAGCACGGCGGTGACGAAGACCACGAACGCGGCTTGTTCGGCGGCGGGTTGGTCGGGGAGCAGGCTGCGGGCTCCGGCGTGGGTGAAGCCTTCGGCGAGCAGTTCCAGGCTGTGTTCGAGCATGTTGTAGTGGTAGACGCCCGGTACAACCCCCGCAACGTTGATGATGCCGAGGTATGCCTCCAGTTCCTGGCGCACGCCGCCGGTGCAGTACACGCTGGTGCGGCGGTCCTTGCACGCAGGTCAGACATCGGTAACGGTCGTAGTGACCGGTGTGCCCGCTTCGATGGTGCGGCTGACCGTGCAGAGCCGGTCGTGGGAGGTCTTGACCGCCCGGGGAAGGATCACCCGGGCGCGGTCGCCGGACTCCCCGGCGGGGAATTCGACGGTGAAGGTGACCTCGAGGTCCGCCAGCCGGTTGCCGAGCTCGTCTTCGACCTTGTTGCCTGTCACCGTCACCCGAAACGTGGCAGGCTCCGCATGGCGGCTCGTGGCAGCGTCCACGTCGGCGGCGGTGCAGCCGCCGATCGCGGCCAGGAGGAGCTCGACCGGGGTGAAGTCAGCGCCCGAGCCGGTGCCGAAGTCCACCGCGCCCCCGCGGGCGTTGGTCGCGGTGAACTGGCCGGCGCCGGTCCGCTCGACGGTGACGGAACGCAGCAAGTCGGAAGTCATGGCAACGAGAGTAGCGACGCGCTGCACCGGCGCCCCGCATGTCGCGCCTGCACCGCGGCGAGCCGCCGTGAGGGGCGGTCTCGAGCCACCCCGGTCAGTTCAGACTCCCGCAGCCCGAGACAGCACCCACCGGTTCTCCTCGCCATACGGCGAAGGAACCCGCCCTGCAAGCCCGGGTGCCTCCAATCGGACCCCGACTCCCCACATCCACGGCTGCGAGGCGGCCGCCGCGACCCAAGGAGCGGCGGGCGCCGGTTCACAGACGGGGACCCAGGAGTGGGTCAACGCTTCAGACCGTGGGACCGGTCTTCTCCCAGGACGAGGACCGCTCCGACCTGCTGGCATCCTGCCACCGCGAATCCCTGCGGGTGGCGGACGAGCTGGGAGCCAGGACGGTGGCCTTCCCGGCCATCTCCACCGGCATCTACCGCTGGCCCGTGGACGACGCCGCGCGCATCGCCGTCGAGACGGTCGAAGCGACGGAGACAGCGGTCGAAGAGGTGCGCTTCGTCCTCTTCGACGAACGCGCCTACGCGGCCTTCACCGCGCGAAACCGCTGAACAGCGAGCCCCGAATCGGTGAGACCGTCGAAGGGCAGCTCAGCCAAGTGCGAAGTCCTGCCCTCTGCGAATCGCACACCTGCGGTGCCGGCATGGTCCCGGTCATAGACGCTTGGGCCGGGTGCGCCCTGGCCGCACGAGTGGCGTTTCCGCTTCTGCCGTGGCAGGCCGGGGCACAGTCGTGGACGGGGTGGCCGACGGACCAGCGCGTGACGACGGTGTCGTGCCGGGTGGCGGCCATGGCGTGGCAGACGTCGGAGGGCACGCCGGTTGTCATGGGCTCGCGCGCGAGTGGAACGCCCACGTCCTGGGACAACCGGTGGGGTCAGGGTGGGGTGAGGGTGTCGAGTTGAGCGGCGAGGTCGGGGTGGGTGGCGGTCAGGTGGGGGCGGGTGGCGTTGAGGGGGTGGATGAGGGCGGCGGGGTCGTCATGGCCGAGGGCGGTGTGGAGCTGGCTGAGTGGGAGGCGGGCCGTGGCGGGCAGGTCGGTGAGGGCCGTGATCCGGCCGGCGATGCGGCGCAGGTCGGCGGCGTTGTCGCGGGCCCAGATGGCGGTGGTGCGCTCGGCGGCGCGGCGTTCGCGGGTGGCCTGGACGCGTTGTTCGCCGGTGGTTCCGGCGGGGCCCGGGCGGCCGCGCAGGTAGCGGCGCTCGGCGGCCTGGCGGCTGGCGACGCCGAGAGGGTGGGCGAGGTCGGCCCAGCTGGCTCCCGCGTCGCGGGCGGTTTCGATCAGGCCGGTCTCCCATCCGGCGAGCTGTTCGCGCACCTGCCGCAGCAGCATCAGGGAGGCCAGCGCCTGCTCCGGCCCGGGGCCGGGCGCATCCCGGGCCTCCGGGGACTTTCCCTGGGCGTCGCGGAGGGCGTCGTCTATGGCGCGCAGCGCCGCCGAGGCGGCGGGAAACGACGCCGGGACGTGGGTATTCGTGCTGGTCGTGGACGGCTGATCGGCTGCGGTCACGGGCACCTCCCTCTGGTTGTCATCAGGCGGACGACATCATGTTTGTCATCCATTGGATGACATGTTACAACGGTAGCAGCAAGGCGCATTGGCAGAGACTGCCTGAACTCGCTGGAGGTGTTTTCACGATGTTGATGCGCACTGACCCCTTCCGTGAGCTGGACCGGCTGGCACAGCAGCTGATGGGTCCGGGCACCTGGTCGAAGCCGTCGGCGATGCCGATGGACGCCTACCGCGAGGGCGACGAGTACGTGGTGGCCTTCGACCTTCCGGGCGTCGCCGCGGACGCGATCGACGTCGACGTCGAGCGGAACATGCTCACCGTCAAGGCCGAGCGCCGGCCGGTGGCGAAGGCCGACGACGTGCAGATGGAGCTGTCCGAGCGGCCGCTGGGTGTCTTCTCCCGCCAGATCGTGCTCGCCGACACCCTCGACACCGAGCACATCAAGGCCGACTACGACGCGGGCGTGCTCACCCTGCGCATCCCGATCGCCGAGCGCGCCAAGCCCCGCAAGATCTCCATCGGCGTCGGCTCCGGCCGTAAGGAGATCTCCGGCTGACACCGGCCGGACGGGTGCGGAGGGCGGGCACCTGATCTCCCCCCTCGCTCTGCTCTCCGCACCCCCGTGGGCAGTCCGATGAAGATGAGGGGTGGCGGCCGGCATGACTCTGCGACGTGAAGCGTTCCTCGGCCACGTGAAGGAACGCGGCGAGTACGGCACTCTGGAGGAAGCCGAGCGCGCGGCCCGTGTCGTGCTCGCCCTCCTCGGCGCACACCTGGTCGGCGACGTCCGCGCCCAGCTGGCGGCGCGTCTGCCGGAGGCGTTCGCCCTGATCCTGCTCAACCCGCTGCAGAGCGCCGAGCCGCTGTCCCCGCAGCGGTTCGTCCGCGCGACCGCCGCGTGGGTCGAGGGGGCCACCGAGCAGACCGCGGCCTGGGACGTCAGCGCCGTGCTGTCCACTGCCGCCGATGCGGCCGGCGAGGACCTGCTGGGCCAGATCCTGCTCCAGCTCCCCGTCGGCTACGACCTGCTCTTCGGCCGCCCCCAAGCCACCTGACCATCCCGCACGCCGGTGCCCGCACACCGGCCATGGCAAGAAAGGCAACCACCCAAGTGATCTCCGACCGGCACGCACTGCCCCAGCAGCCGTACGGGACGGCATACGAGCAGATGCTGGAGAAGGTCCGCTACGAGGGCGCCTACCCCACCCGCGAGAGAGCCGACCAAGCCATCCGCCTGGTTCTGGCCGGACTGGGGCGCCAGCTGACCGGCGACGAACGTGTCGACCTGGCCGGCTGCCTGCCCTTGGAAGCCGCACGCGTGCTGACCGCGCAGATCCCCGACACCCAGCCGCTGACCGGCTGGGCCTTCGTCAAGGACCTCGCCGCCCGCACCGGCGCTTCCCTGGCCACCACCCGCTGGGACACCGGCTCCGTCTTCTCCGCCGTCGCCGCCTATGCCGACACCGACCTGATCACCCGCATCCTCCACCAACTCCCCACCGGCTACGCCCTGCTGTTCGGCCGCGCGGAACTCACCCAGGCCGCGTAGCCGGAGACGTGCGTGCTCAGGGCGGGAACGACGACCGCCGCGTCGCCGCCCGCCCCACGCGCCCGGCGCCCTTGCCGGCGCCGCCGGGACGCATGACGGCCACCGGCCGGCCCCCTGTCGAGCCACGGAGCTGACGGCGCGTTGCCGGCGTCCATCACCGCTCGCCGCACCTGCGACTCCAGCACCGGCGAAGTCCACCGCGCCCCGGCTGTGCGCAGGAGACAGTATCGAGTTGGTCCGGAAAACACGCCCCATGCTCCTCAAGGTTTTCGCAGAGACTGCTCCTGCGGCGTGCAGTGGTGAAGGCTGTGCCACCGAGCAGAGTTCCACACTCCGCGCGCCCTCCGCCCAGGAGGCGATTTCAAGCCTGGGGCGTTGCACAATGGCCAGAAGCAGCCCTAGGCCGCCGCAACCCGGGAACGTGGTGTGAGGCGCTCCCCCCGCCTGTGTGAGGCTGCGGACCGGTCCCGCCCGCTCTCTTTCCGGCGGGACGCCCCCTCTGGATGATCCCCTGGCGGGATCCCATGAGCACTCCCACAGGAACCGCCTCCCCGTCCTCTCCGATGTCGCTGCACGATGTCACCTCTCCGCAGGTGCTGCGTGAGCTCGCCCCGGGCGAACTACCGGCGCCGGCAGGGCAGATACGGGCATTCCTGATCGCGAAGGTGAGTGCCACAGGCGGACGCCTGGGGCCGAATCTCGGCGTCGTGGAGCAGCCCTTGGTACCGGGCGTCGATCCATCGATCAGGGCGTAGCCGCGATCCGGCGGACCGGGGCTCCGGAGTGAGCAGCCCCGACGGCATCTGGCGAAGACGACACGAGGCGAAGGCACCGCCATCCACCACGCCCGGCGGCCGGCCTCAGCTCCGCACACCCATCGCACCGAGCAACAGCGGCAGCGAACGGTGCAGCTCACGCTGCCAGTACGGCCAGCTGTGCGTGCCGTGGCCGTAGAAGTCGGTGACCAGGCGGTGGTCGCCGAGCGCGTGCAGCCGGTCGGCCACATGGCGGCTCTCGGCCAGGAAGAGGGTCTCGTACGAGCTGGTCTCGCCCGGCGGGTCGAACGGGCCCGCGGTGCCGTCCCCGCAGGACAGGAAGACCGGCAGCCGCCGCAGCGCCCCGGCGAGCACGTACGGATCGTGCTCCGCCCAGATCCTCCGGTCGGCCAGCGGGTCACCCCACAACGCGTACGGATCGGCGCCCTGGCCGCGCGCGATGGCCAGCACGTTGGCCGGACCGCCCTGCTGATAGAGCGGATCGGCGACCCCGCTGTAGGAGGCGACGCCGCGGAACATGCCCGCGTGCCGGGCGGCGTAGGACAGCGCTCCGAAACCGCCCATCGACAGTCCGGCGACCGCCCGGTCCTGCCCGGCACCGTAGGAGCGCTCCAGAAGCCGCCGCAGCTCGGTGAGGTGGAAGGTCTCCCAGCGTGGCGCGCCGCCGGCTCCGTGGTTCCACCAGTCGCTGTAGAAGCCGGCCGCGCCCGCTTCCGGCATCACCACCAGTACCCGGCGCAGCGCCGGGATGCTCGCCATGTCGGTGTTCGCGATCCAGCTGGTGTAGTCGTCGCAGCAACCGTGCAGCAGCCACAGCGTGGGCCAAGCGCGGTGCGGCCGGGGCGTCCAGCCGTCGGGGGTGAGCAGCCGGACCTTGACGGAGCGGCCGAGCGCGGGGGAAGCGACGGTCAGATCGAGCTGACGTGCGGTGATCCGCCGCTCGGCCACCACCCGGGCCTGACCGCCCTGGGCGTGGGCGGGCAGGGCGGACAGTGAGAGGGCGGCGGTGATGCCCAGCAGGGGCAGTGCTCGAAACAGGCGTCTCATCACTGGCATCCGACCCCCGATCTGAGCCCAACCGGATTTCCGACGCTTGATGGTAGTACCGGCGCGGTGCCCTCCGGTGTCACTTCGGTCAGTCGGCCCACCCCGGTCCCGGCCTCGGTCCGGCGTGCCTCCGCACTCTGCTGACCCACGGCGCGCGCGTCGTCACCGCCCCGGAGCCCGGCACGGCCGGATCCGGGGCGGGCGGCCGCTCCCTGGCGCCCGCTCGGCGAGCCGCCCGAGGCCCTGCCGCGCACAGCACGGACCCGACGCGTCCCGGCGGGGCGCCCCACCGCCCGCCTCATCGCCCGGTTCGCCCTCGCCCTCCCCCGCCCGGAGTAGGGGCCGATCGCGCGCCGCCTCGCCGACGGCATCAGCGCCCAACCGGCCGACGCCGCTCGAACCAGCGTGAGGAGAAGGAAGAACGGGGCATTCGCATGACGGTCTCGTGGCATGCGGCAGGCCGGTGCGGGGAGGAGTGGAGGTGACCGTGAACCGGTGAGCGACAAGGGAGAGTTCATGATGCGTACGACCGCTGGGAAGGCCGCCACCACCGCTGCCGTCGCCGTGCTGGCGACCGCGCTGGGAGGAGGGCCGGCGCAGGCTTCCGCGTCGTCGCCCCACGGCGGCACGGCGCCCTCGTCGTGCCGCCCGGCGAACCACATCGCCAAGATCACCACAGGCCCCGCGACCTCGGGCCATCGCCACTACCGCGTCACCCTGACCGCGGCGCCCGGGTACGAGCCGTGCAGGCTGGCGGGATCACCGACCGATGTGCGGTTCTACCACCACGGTTCTCCGGAAGGCGTCACCGCCAGCCGATACGGCCCGCAGCACATGGCGGTGACCTTCGGCCCCGGCCACCCGGTGCACTTCGACATCCAGGTTCCCCACCGCACCGCCGGGGCTCGCGCCGACGAGGTGACCTTCACGCTCAAGGCCCCCGACGGGTTGATCCCCGGCGAATCCTCCGCCTACGGCCCGCTCACCGTGGACGCGGGCACCGCGATCGGCCCGGTCCGGCCAGGAGCCTGACCTTCGCACGACGGGGTCTCGGGCCGCGTCCGCGCGCTCACCACGGTCAGAACCGAAGGATCAGCCGCCCCCGGACGCCGCCCGCTTCCAGGAGGCGGTGGGCCTCGGCGGCTTGCTCCGCGGGCAGGGTCCGGGCGACGCGCAGGGTCAGCAGGCCGTCTTCGACCTGCTGCCGGAGACGGTCGAGCTCCGCCCGCCGACGGGCGTAGTCGGTGACCATGACCGGGTGGAAGGTGATGCCGCGTTCCCCCGGCTCGGAGTAGCTCCGCAGCGTCGCGATCCGGCCGGCGTCGCGGACCGCCGGGAGCGCGCGCCGGTCGAAGAGCGCGCCGTCGATGAGCCCGTCGACGCCGTCGGGCACGGCCGCACGGACTCGCTGGGGGAAGTCGTCCCCGCGCTCCAGCACGACGTCCGCGCCCAGTTCCTTGACGAGTTGTTCGTCGCGTGGCGCCGCGTCGGCGATCACGCGGAGGCCGTCGGCCTTGGCCAGTTGGATGGCATAGCCGCCGACCGCGCCGGCCGCGCCGGTGATCGCGACGGTCCGGCCCTCGGAGAGGCCGAGCAGATCGAGCGCCAGGCGCACGGTCAGGCCGTTCATCGGCAGGGACGCCGCCTCGGCATCGCTCGCGCCGGCAGGGACCCTGACGACGGATTCGGCCGGGACGACGATGCGTTCCGCGTAAGCGCCGTGGCTGCCGTCCGGGACCACGATGGCCATCACACGCTCGCCGATCCGCAGGTCGGTCGAAACGCCGTCGCCTATCTGGTCCAGCACCCCGGCGGCGTCCATGCCCGGCACGTACGGCGGTGGCACATCCTTCTTGTAGCGCGAGGCGTCGCTGCGGCGGAGCGTGTCGGTCGGGTTGACCGCCGCCGCGTGGACCCGGATCCGCACCTCGCCCGGCCCGGCCTCGGGCTCCGGGAGGTCCAGAACGCGCAGCACCTCGGGCCCGCCGAATTCCTTGAATCCCACAGCTCTCATGCCGTGCTCAACCACCCCATCGGACGGGGCTATTCCCGGCACATACGTGCCCCCCCACCGCCTCGTGACACCAGGCGGCCCGTCTCCGCTGCCCGGCGACGAGGAGGCCGACGGGTGGAGACCGCCCGGCGTCGGCCGCTGCGAGCCCCCCTCACGACCCGTCAAAACAACAGCGAATTCCCCATATTGCCTTCGGTTCTTAGACGCCAGCCCGCAAGGGCGCCTTCGAAACGGCCAGGGGCCGGCTCCGGCAGGGCGAGGAAGGCTCACCCCATCCGGCCCCCCGGGCTCAGCTCACGCAGAGAAGCGGACTCCGTCCGTAGACGTCGAATTCGACCTCACCCCGCACCGGGCCGCCGTCGCGGACCATGTCGGTGAGCGGGTACAGCGCGACGGCGGTCGCGTGGGCGGTCTCGGCGGAAAACCCAAGCGCGATGTCCCGGGGAGCGGGGCTGGAGCCGGTGGGCGCGTAGACGGCGGCGGAACCGCTCACCGCCGCCAGCCGGAGGAGCGCGCCCGACCGCAACAGGTTCTCGCCGCATCCCATGAGCTGTCCGCACCCTCTCGGGGGCGGCGAGCTCACCCACGTGTGGCGCGGCGGGTTCACCTCGGTGAGCACCCTGCGCGGCCGCCCCGGCCCAGGCACGGTGGAAGCGGTCATTCTCAACTGCACGGCGCCTCGGCTTCATACGAAGCACGTTGCCCCACGCGCCGTTGTCGAGCTCCGTCCAGTACCAGATGTCGCGCCCCGGTGCGAACGGTCGCAACGCCGGATTCCGTCGAACAGGTGGAACAGGCAAGAGCTCCACATCATGCCGAATCAAGACTCACCGACGCGGGAGAAGAACCCGTCAGTACCGGGAGATGAGCAGCGGAGTCCCCTGCTATGGTGCGCCGATGTCACCGGTCAAGAAGTTCCAGGTCACCTTCGACTGCGCGGAACCTGAGCGCGTCGCCCGCTTCTGGTGCGAGGTGTTGGGGTACGTCGTGCCGCCGCCACCGGAGGGGTTTGCCACGTGGGACGATTTCGATCGCTCGCTGCCGCCTGAGCGGCAGGGTGCGGCGTTCGCCTGCACTGATCCCTCCGGCGTGGGGCCGCGGCTGTACTTCCAGCGCGTTCCCGAAGGGAAAGTCGTCAAGAACCGGCTGCATCTCGACGTGCGGGCCGGCACCGGGCTCGTGGGCGAAGAGCGCCTCGCCGCGCTCGAAGCCGAGTGCGCACGGCTGATCGCTCTCGGCGCGGTGCGCGTACGCCTGCTGTCCGCCGACGGCGACAATGAATCGTGCATCGTGATGCAGGACATCGAGGGCAACGAGTTCTGCCTCGACTGAGCGTCCTCCGACATGGCGAGGCGGGAGGCGCACCGCGCTGGCCGGGGCCCGGCGTGCACGGCGCGGCCGGCCCTTCCGGTGCCAAGGGCCCGCTGTTCCTTGGCGGTCCGAAACCGGACCTTGCGGGGATGCTGAGGCGGGCGTGACGATGGCGGCATGACGCAGCCGGGCGAGGACGCGGGCGGCAGACGCAGCGGTCACGACGGGAACGGCGAGCACAGCGGACGGGGCACGACGCGGCGTACGGTGCTCGGCGCGGCCACGGTCGGTGCGGCGGCCCTCGGGCTGCCCTCGGCGGCGGCCGCACAGCCCGGACCGGCGCAGCCGGGAGGGCCCGCCCGCCACCGGCCCACCGTCCAGCCCCCTCCGCCCGAACTCCGTGCGCTGCTGCGGGAGATCGACCCGCACCGCATCGAGGCGACCGTCCGCAAACTGGCGTCCTTCGGCACCCGGCACACCCTGTCCGCCCAGGACGACCCCGCGCGCGGTGTCGGCGCGGCCCGCGACTGGCTCCTCGCCGAGCTGCGCCGCCGCGCACAGGCATCCGGTGGCCGGATGACCGTGGAGCTCCAGTCGTACATACAGCAGCCGGCGCCCCGTGTCCCGGTGGCGACCAGGATCACCAACGTCGTGGCCACACTGCGGGGTTCGGTCACGCCTGACCGGATCTATGTGGTCTCGGGGCACTACGACTCGCGGAACAGTGACCCGATGAACGCCACCGACGACGCGCCCGGCGCCGACGACGACGCCTCCGGGGTGGCCGTCGCCCTGGAGCTGGCCCGGGTCTTCGCGACCAGGCGGCCGGCCGCGACCGTGGTGTTCGCGGCGGTGGCGGGCGAGGAACAGGGACTGTACGGGTCCGGGCACATGGCCCAGACGTACCGGGGCCGACAGGCCGACATACAGGGTATGTTCACCAACGACATCGTCGGGAGCCCGACCGCCGAGGACGGTTCGCGCGACCCGCGCACCATCCGGCTGTTCGCCGAGGGAGTGCCCACCTCGGAGACGCCTGAGCAGGCCGAGACGCGGCGCTCGGTGGGCGGCGAGAACGACTCACCCTCGCGCCAGCTGGCCCGCTTCGTCCGGGACACCGCCGAGAACGACGCGACGGGGATGCGCGTGCGGATGGTGTACCGCCGCGACCGCTACCTGCGCAGCGGCGACCACATCCCGTACCTCCAACAGGGTTATCCGGCGGCCCGGTTCACCGAGCCCGCCGAGAACTACGCGCACCAGCACCAGGACGTCCGGGTCGTGGACGGCAAGCAGTACGGCGACCTGCCCGAGTTCTGCGACTTCGGCTTCATCACCCGGGTGGCCCGGGTGAACGCGGCCGCCCTGTGGTCGCTCGCCCAGGCCCCCGGCACCCCGCGCGGCGCGAAGATCCGCACCGCCGCCCTCGGCAACTCCACCGAGCTGGTGTGGGAACGCGGCCCGGAACCGGACCTCGCCGGATACGAGGTGGTGTGGCGCGAGAGCACCGCGCCGGAGTGGACCCACGTCATCCCGGCCGGGAACACGACCCGGCACACCGTCAACCTGTCCAAGGACAACGTCTTCTTCGGCATCCGCGCCCTCAACCGCTCCGGCCTGCACAGCCCGGTCGCCTTCTGCGCACCCCAGCCGTGAGACCCCTTTTCCACACGTTTTCCCCACGTGTGACGCGGTCCTGGCCGCGCACCGCGCTCGGTCGGCGCCGCCAGGCCGACCCCCGGGCAAGGCACTGTGGGCCGGATCACTGTTGAGGTTGACCTTGGGTCAGGGTGGAGGCTCATCGCATCGGCACGACGCCGACCTGGGCACAACGATGCGAAGGAGCCAACCACCATGTCCATCACGGTTTCCGGCCAGGGACAGGACCGCCCGAAGTTGCGAGAGGCGATCGAGGAGCTCGTCGAGTCCGGTTTCATCGGGGTACAGCTCCGGGTGAACGACGAGCAGGGCGAATGGGTCGGCAGCGCCGGCGTGCGCGAGCTGGGGCAGAGCGCCAAGCCGCTGACCGACGGGCACTTCCGCACCGGCAGCACCACCAAGAACTTCGTCGCGACAGTGGCGCTCATGCTGGTGGCCGAGGGCAGGATCGGCCTGGACACCCCGGCCGATGACTACCTGCCGGGATTCGGGCTCGACCGGCGGAGCACGGTGCGGATGCTGCTGCAGCACACCAGCGGGATCTTCAACCACACCGGCGAGCTCTACGAGGACGGCACGATCGTGCTGGGCGTCCCCTGGCAGGGCAAGGAGTGGGTGGAGAACCGGTTCAAGACCTACCAGCCCGAAGAGCTGGTCCGGCTGTCGCTGTCCAAGCCCGCGCGGTTCGCGCCGGGTACGGGCTGGAGCTACGCCAACACCAACTACGTGCTGGCCCGGATGGTGATCGAGAAGGTCACCGGCCGTTCGTTCGCCGAGGAGCTGCGGCGGCTGATCCTGGGGCCGCTGGGGATGACGGGCACCGTGGCGCCCGGCACCTCGCCGGAGATCCCCGAGCCGCACAACCACGGCTACTACCGCTACGAGGACGCCGGGCAGGAGCGGACGATCGATGTCACCCGCCAGAACCCGTCCTGGGTCGGGGCCGGCGGTGACATGATCTCGACCACCAAGGATCTGCACACGTACTTCTCCGCGCTGATGGGCGGCAGGCTCCTGCCGGCCGACATGCTGGCCGAGATGCGCACGCCGGAGGCGACGGTCGGCTACGGCCTGGGCATCTTCGTCCAGGAAACGGACAGCGGCACCGTCTTCCACCACAACGGCGCCACCATGGGCTCGGCGGCGCTGATGTACGGCACACCCGACGGCGTCAGGACCCTGACCGCGGGGCTGACCTGGGTGGACGACGCCGGTCTGGCGATAGCACCGGCATTCGGGGCGGCCCAACAGCGTTTGGTCGACGAGGTGTTCTGCGGCAAGCTGAGCCGATGAGAAACGGAGTCACGATCGGGCAGGCGGCGGCGTTCGTCGGCGTCACGGTGAAGACGGTGCGGCACTACCACAAGCTCGGCCTGGTCGCGGAGCCGGAGCGCGACAGCTCCGGCTACCGGCGCTATGGATCCGGCGAGCTGCTGCGGCTGGTGCAGGTACGGACGCTAGCCGCCGCAGGCGTGCCGCTGTCCGGGATCGGACCCATGCTCGACGCCGACGCCACGCGGTTCGGCGCCGCGCTCACCGACGTGGAGCGGCAACTCACCGAACGCATCGACGAGCTGGTCGCCCGCCGCGACATGCTCCACCGGCTCGCCGACGGCGACCGGGCCCTGCTCCCCGACCGCGCCTGCGCGATTCTGGACCGGATGCCCGGCCTCGGCTTCAGCCCCGACTACGTGGCCGCGCAACGCGAGGCCCTGGTGCTCACCCGGGCGCTGGTGCCTCAAGGGTTCGACGGCTTCCTGGCCCAGCTCGAGCACGGGCTCGACGACCCCGAGTACGTCGACCTGGCCAGGCGTGGCCAGGAGGCGGAGACCTGGGAACCGGACGACCCGAGGATCGAGGAACTCGCGACCGCCATGGCCGACCGCTACCTCGCCAACCCCGCGCTGCGGGGGGATGCCGCCAGCCTGCGGGCGTGGTCCAGGGCTTCGGCCCAGTACAAGCTGATCAACAATCACCGGGAGGACCAGGCGCCGGTCGCGGCCCGGCTGACCGCACTCACCGAGGCCAAGCTCCGCGCTGCGGGCATACCCATGCCGCACCGATGACGGAGCCCTCAGGACCAGGAGTTGTCGTCGGTGTGCCACGCCCACATCTCCCGTACGCGGTGCACGAGAAGGCCCATGACGTGCGCGCCATAGCGCTGGAAGTACCGCTGTCCGCGATCCCGTTCGGCCGGGAGGAACAGCAGTGCGGCGATCCGGGCGGCGCGGGGTGAAAGGGCCATGCGGTCCCCGACGGCCTTCGACAGGACCAGGGCACTTGGGGCCGGACGGCAGGCCGCGGGGAAGGCCGGCCCATGACGGAGGGTCAGCATCCGGGCGCATGGTGGTGTGCGACGGCGCACCACCGCCGCACAGCCGGTCGGGCAGAAGGGCAGGGCCATGGCCACGTACGTGCCTCCGGATCCGGACCCCGGGATCCGGTTCACGCCTCGCACGCAACGGTCTCGCGCCGTCAATCCCCTCATGCGCACGTCGGACCGGGTCCAGAAGTGGGTCGGCCGGTGTCTCATGGCCGGGGCACTCGTCGTCACGCCAGCCGCCGCCTTCGAGGCGGGCACGCTCACCTACCACGCGCAGATGCGGGCCGTGGACGCGGCCAAGGGCACGCATGCCGTCGAGGCCCGCCTGGTCCGGGGGACGGCTGACGCTCTGGAGATCGGCCGGGTCGATACGCCCGTCCGCTGGACCGAGGCCGACGGCACGGTCCGGACAGCGACAGTACTGGCCGGCGTCGGCCGTCCCGCGAACGCCAGGGTGCGGGTGTGGGTCAAGGGCGCTTCCGCGACGACGAAGGAGCCACGAACGGCCGCGCGGGCCACGTCCTCCGCCTGGCTGACCGCCCTGCTCACCGGCGCCGTGGTGCCGTTCCTCGCCTGGGGCGTCCGGCACTGCTTCGCCCTGCTCGCGAACCGCAGGCGGTACGCCCAGTGGGAAGCGGAGTGGGCGGTGAAGGAACCCGCCATGTCGGGACGCCGGCAGGACTGAACCGAGAGGGGCTCGGTGGCGGTGCCGCCGAGGCCGAAGGGGACGAGCGGACCGGACACGGCGTCCTGGACGACGCACCTGCCGGAGCCCCTGCCCGAGGGGCCGGACGGCCCCGCTGTACGGGCCGCTCGGGCACTGTCCGGGACCGCCCCACGGGAGTGCACTGTGCACAGTCCGACAGCCCCGAAGAAGGGAAGACCGCCATGTCCGCCATCCGAATCCCACGCCACGCGGCGCTGGCCGTCGCGCTGCCGGCCCTGCTCCTGGCCGTCTCCGCTCCCGGCCACCCGGCGACCGCGGAACCGGCTCCCTCGCGCGGTGGCAGCCCCGCGTCCGCGGTCGACCGGGTCGCGGACTTCTTCGGGGCGTACTCCGACGTCCTCCACGACCAGGGGCGCGGCCGCCTGTCCGACAGTCTGCGGGAGCACTACCTCACGGCTGACCTGCGAACCCGGCTGGAACTCTGGGAGAAGGAGCACGGCGGCGACGGCGTGCTGCGCACGGAGGGGACACCGTCGTCCTGGACCGTCACGTACGGCGACAGCGGCATGGGCCACACCTGGACCCACGTCGTGCTCACCTGCGATGCCCATGGGCACTCCACCCGCACCCGCCTGGAGGTGCAGTCGGACCTGGCCACCCTGCGGATCTCCGACATACACGAAGCCACGAGCCGGTGACGACCCTCCGGTGAGTCCACACCCACGGGTCGCGATCCCACGGCGGTCCTGGGTCCGAGTGGAGAGTGTCCACCCGAACCCAGGACCGCCCCTTGTGGCCGGGGCGCCGGGCGGGTGTCGGAGTTCGCGGAGCCGGTCCCCGGGAGCTTCCGGGCGGGGCTTGTTCCGTCGGCTGCTGTGGGCGTGGTCCCGGCGGTAGCCGAGTCGTCATGTGCGGTCGGGCCACGGTGTGTTGACGAAGACCTCGTCGGTCGTTTCGGCGCGGATGTCCGGGTCCGGGCACCGGAAGTCGCTCAGCATGTCGCCGCGGGCGACGATGCCCGCCGACGTGCCCTCCTCGGCCCGCGCGACAGCAGTGACTCACCGGCAGCCGGCTCCGCGCCCGGTCCCGGCGGCCGTTTCCGTCGTCGTCGGTTCCGGCACGGTGATCACGGGGCAGCGCGCCGCGCGTGCGCACTCGCGCGCGACCGGCCCCAACGCGGGCTGCCCCGGCCCCCGTCGCGGCCCGCGGCCCAGGGCGAGGGCCGCGGCGTGCTCCGCGCAGTGGAGCAGGGCCGGGACGGCGGGCCCCTCCACCAGGACCGCCCGGACGTCGGCATCAGGCTGGAGCGCCAGCAGGCCGGCCACGCTCTCGTCGAGCAGCCGGCCCGCCCGCCGCCGCTCCTCCTCGGCGGTGGGCCGGTGCGCGCCGCGCGCGTACGGCGCGTGGAACCGCGCCACCGGTATCCAGGCGTGCACCACCTCGACCTTCAGGTCCAGTCGCCCTGCCAGTTCCGCCGACCAGCGCAGGGCGGCGAGCGACGCCGGGGAGCCGTCCACTCCGACAACCAGCGTTCCGTGCATGTCCGCCTCCTCGTCCGCTCCATCGGGCCCGGCCCCGCCGTGCGGCACCCTCCGTCAGAACTGCGGTCCGACGACGGGCGGTTCGGGGATCCTGAACCTGGCGGGGGGCGTGTCGAGCCGCAGGTCGACGTTCACGACGCCTTCCACAGCCCGTACGAGCCGTGCCACGAGCGGCACCATCGCCGCGTCGGGAAGCCTGCCGGAGAGCACGACGACGCCCTCCACCACCGAGATCCCGACCGTGGGTTCGGTGTTGCGGAAGAAGTGCGCGACGACCTCCTCGCGCACTTCCCGGGCGATGTCCTCGTCGTCGCGGAGGTAGACCTTGAGCAGGTCGCCGCGGCTGACGATGCCGGCCAGCATGCCCTGCTCGTCGACGACGGGCAGCTGCTTGACGCCCTTGTGGGCCATCACGCGAGCGGCCTCGGCGAGCGTCGCGCTTCCGTGCACGGTCACGGCGGGGGTGCTCATCAGCTCCCCGGCCGTCGCGGCTCCCGCTTTGACGAGTTCGTCCAAGTGGCGCAGCTGCTCGACGCGGGAGGGGTCGCGGTCCTTGTACTCCTGCTTGGACAGCAGGTCGGCCTCGGAAACCACTCCGATGACGCGGCCTTCGCCCTCCAGTACCGGTACGGCGCTGACGTGCCACTGCGCGAGCGTCTTCGCGATCTCCTTGAAGGCGGCGCCACGGCTGACGGCCACGACCGTCTGCGTCATCACGTCACTGACCGTGTGCGGGGTGTCCTTCATCTCGTGCTCCTTCGCCGAGGTGCCGGGGTGCGCCGGCGGTCCAGGCGTCATCGGACGCCGCTGCCGTAGGGTCCGTACAGGTCGAGCAAGCGGGTGCGGGCCCGCTCCAGGCGGTGGCCGATCACCTCGGCGCAGGCCAGCGTGAAGGTGTAGCCGAACTGTGGTTCCGCGGCGCACAGCCGCCGTACGGCCCGCGCGTCGAACTCCCAGGCCCGCACGGGGCCGACGGCCTCGGCGCCCATGTGCCAGCAGCGGGGCGGGAACATCCACGACCAGCCGAGCAGCGCGCCCTCCCCCAGGGTCTCGACGACCGCCGAGCGCCGGCCGGGCACATGCAGGTCCAGGGCGACCCCGCCACTGCGGAGGATCCAGAACCGGTCGGCCTCGCGGTGTTCCTCGAAGATCCGGGCCTGCCCGGGGAAGGACACCTCGTGTGCCAGTGCCATGAGTGTGCCGCGGTGCTCGTCCGACAGAGCACCGAGCCGCCCCGTCATGGTCGGCATCCGGGTCTTGGCCGTCATGGTGTCGCCTCCGTCTCCGTCGCGCGGGCCTCGGCCGGCTCCGCTGCGGGGCTCTCTGCTCCCATGCTCCGTCGGCGGCGGCCGGGGAAGGAGAGGCCGACCAGCCCTGACGGGTGCCGACCGGACCCGGGCCGGCCGCGCTCAACTCTGCGGGACCAGTGCCACGGGGCAGGCGGCGTGGTGGGCGCAGGCGTGGGCGACGGGGCCGAGGCGAGGCGAGCGGTGCCGGTGCCCGCGCCGGCCGATCACCAGCAGATCGGCGCCTTCCGCTGCCCGTACGACCGCTTGCGCGGGGCTCTCCAGCCGGACGGTCCCGGTCACTTGTACGTCCGGGTACTTGTCGCGCCACGGGCGCAGCGTCTCGCGCAGTTCTCGTTCGGCGTCCTGGGAGACCGCCGTGCCCATGTCGGGGTCGATGCCCCAGGGGGCGTATGCCTGGACCGGCAGGCTGAGCCCGTGCAGAACGGTGAGGGGCACACCGCGCTCGGAGGCGCTGCCGAAGGCGAATTCCAGCAGGTTCCGGCTGGACCCGTGGAGGCTGACGGCGGCCACGACGCCTGTGTTCCGCGGCGAGGCCGCCCGCTCGCCGGCGCGTACCAGGACCACCGGCCGCCCGGCCGTCCCGGCGACCCGCAGGCTGACGTCACCGAGGAAGAAGCCCCCGATCGCCCCCAGCCCGCGCGAGCCGAGCACGACCACGGACGAGTCCTCCGAGGCGCGCAGCAGCGCGGTGACCGGTTCCTCCGCGACCAGCTCCTCGACGACGGGAAGTCCGGGGTAGCGCTGGTGGATCTCCCTTTCGGCGGCGTGCACGATGCGCTTGGCCCAGTAGTTCTGGTCGTTCCCGGCCAGGCCGCCCGGCGAATCGGGGGCCAACATGACCCAGGCGTGCAGCAGGCACAGGTCCGCCCCGCGCCGGTCCGCTTCGGCGGCCGCCCAGTGGGCGGCGGCCAGGCTCTCGGGGGAGCCGTCGAGTCCTACGGTGATGGGTGCCGCCTCCATGGCGACCGCCTCCCTGTTTCTCATGGCGACGTTCCTCATGAACGTCTTCGTCACGAGCGTCTTCGTCACGGCACGCGGCCGGGCCGCTCCTCCCTTCCACCATCGCATCGCTCACCACCGGGCACGACGGGCCGCCCGGCCCGTGGGGACGCCATCCGGCCCCGGCTTCCGGGGGGCCGCGGGCCGCGCGCCGGCCGAGGCGCGCGGCGGGGATCCGGTGAACCGGGGCGATGGCGCTTCCCCTCGTGGACGGGGCACGCCGAGCGCCGGGGCCGGCTGCCGCCGGTCGTGGCCCGCTCCTCCCCGCACGGTGGAGCGCCACGCACGGCGGGCGCCACGCCGGGGCCCGGCATCACAGGGCCGGACGGTCCCGGGCGGACTCCGGCCGGCCCTGGTGACCATCGTCGGCCGGCGAGCAGGCTGAGCGGCAGCGCACGCACCCCATCGACCTCCTGGAGACAGCCATGCGGGACGTCCCGACGCCCACCCCGGCCGGCATCACCGACGCGGAGGTCCAGGCCCTGGACCTCCACTGGCGTGCGGCGAACTACCTGGCCGCCGGGCAGATCTACCTGATGGACAATCCCCTGCTGAAGGAGCCGCTGCGGCCTGAGCACGTCAAGCCACACCTGCTCGGCCACTGGGGCACCTCCCCCGGGCTGAACCTCGTGCACACCCACCTCAACCGGGTCATCCGGGCACGCGGCCTCGATGCCCTGTGCGTGTGGGGGCCGGGGCACGGCGGGCCCGCGGTGCTGGCCAACTCCTGGCTGGAGGGCACGTATTCGGAGACATATCCCGACGTGAGCCGGGACGCGGCCGGCATGGCGCGGCTGTTCCGGCAGTTCTCCTTCCCCGGCGGCGTGCCCAGCCACGTCGCCCCCGAGACACCGGGGTCCGTCCACGAGGGCGGGGAGCTGGGCTATTCCCTCTCCCACGCCTACGGCGCCGCCTTCGACAACCCGGACCTGGTCGTCGTGTGCGTCGTCGGCGACGGCGAGGCGGAGACGGGGCCGCTCGCCGCCTCCTGGCACTCCGACAAGTTCCTCGACCCGGTCCACGACGGCGCGGTGCTCCCCGTCCTGCACCTCAACGGCTACAAGATCGCCAACCCGGCCGTGCTCGCCCGCCTCCCCGAGTCCGAACTGGACGAGCTGCTGCGCGGCTACGGGCACGAACCGCTGCACGTGACCGGGGACGACCCGGCGACCGTCCACCGCGCCATGGCCACGGCCATGGACACGGCACTGGACCGGATCGCCCTTCTCCAGCGCACGGCCCGGGAGGAGGGAATCACCGAGCGGCCTCGCTGGCCCATGATCGTGCTGCGTACGCCCAAGGGCTGGACCGGCCCCGCCCAGGTCGACGGTCTCCCGGTGGAGGGCACGTGGCGTGCCCACCAGGTGCCCTTGGCAAAGGTCCGTGACAACCCGGACCACCTGCGGCAGTTGGAGGGGTGGCTGCGCTCCTACCGGCCGGAGGAACTCTTCGACGAGCACGGGCGGCCGCGGCCCGCCGTGCTGGCCCAGGTGCCGGAGGGCACCCGCCGCCTCGGCGCGACACCCCACGCCAACGGCGGCCTGCTGCTGCGCGAGCTGCCGCTGCCACCGCTGGAACGCTTCGCCGTGCCGGTCGACAAACCCGGCTCGACCCTGCACGAGCCGACGCGCGTCCTCGGCGACCTGCTCGAAGAGGTCATGGAGGCCACCAGCGCGCGCCGCGACTTCCGGCTGGTCGGCCCCGACGAGACCGCGTCCAACCGGCTCCAGGCCGTGTACGACGCCAGCGGCAAGGCGTGGCAGGCGGCGACCCTGCCGACGGACGAGCATCTGGACCGGCACGGCCGCGTCATGGAGATCCTGTCCGAACACACCTGCCAGGGCTGGCTGGAGGGCTACCTCCTCACCGGCAGGCACGGCCTGTTCTCCTGCTACGAAGCCTTCACGCACATCGTCGACTCCATGGTCAACCAGCACATCAAATGGCTGCGGGTCACCCGCCGGCTGCCCTGGCGGCGCCCCATCGCCTCCCTCAACTACCTGCTCACCTCCCACGTCTGGCGCCAGGACCACAACGGCTTCTCCCACCAGGACCCCGGCTTCGTCGACCACGTCCTCAGCAAGAGCCCCGAGGTCGTCCGGGTCTATCTGCCCCCGGACACCAACACCCTGCTGTCGGTGGCCGATCACGCGCTCCGCAGCCGTGACCACGTGAACGTGATCGTCGCCGGGAAGCAGCCCTGCTTCGACTGGCTGAGTCTGGAGCAGGCCCGGTCCCACTGCGCCCGCGGAGCCGGGATCTGGCCGTGGGCCGGCACCGAGGACGGGAGCCGCGCGCCCGATGCCGTCCTCGCCTGCGCCGGGGACGTTCCCACCCAGGAGGTGCTGGCCGCGGCCCGGATCATCCGCCACCACCTGCCGGAGGTGTCCCTGCGCGTGGTCAACGTCGTGGACCTGACCAGGCTGCCGCCCGCGGAGGAACACCCCCACGGCATGCCCGACAGCGAGTACGACGCGCTGTTCACCCACGACAAGCCGGTCGTCTTCGCCTACCACGGCTACCCCTGGCTCATCCACCGGCTCGCCTACCGCCGCGCGGGCCACGCCCATCTGCACGTCCGCGGCTACAAGGAGAACGGGACCACGACGACACCGTTCGACATGGTCGTCCGCAACGACCTGGACCGCTACCGCCTGGTCATGGACGTGATCGACCGCGTCCCCGGCCTCGCCGTACGCGCGGCCGCCGTCCGGCAGGCCATGGCGGACGCCCGCACCCGCCACGCGGCGTGGATCCGCGAGCACGGCACGGACCTGCCCGAGGTCACGGACTGGACCTGGTCCGCGTGACCGCACCGGCCGCTCCCGCCGACGCGGGGACACGCCCTGGGGCGGTGGCTCACCCGAGCCACCGCCCCAGGGCCGTCGTACGGACCGGCAAGCTACGAGGCCCCGCCCGCTCACGGCGACGTCACGGCCTCACAAGCCGCGCAGCCACTCCTCCGACAACTCGCGCGCGGCCTTGTCCACCGGCCTCGCGTGGGAATCGTCCACCTGGGAGCGGAGGTTGTCCACGACGGCGACCACTCCGTCGAGGGTGTCCGCCACGGTCTTGAAGGACGCGGTCGGGGGTACCGTGACGACGCCACGGGTCATGGGCTGCTCGATGTGCCGGTGTTCCACGGCAGGGCCTTCCTGGTGACGGGGTGTCAGTCGGTGGGGACGACGGTCACCGGGCAGCGCGCGTGCCGCAGGAGCACGTGGGTGACCGGGCCCGGCCGGAGATCGAACCGCGTGCCGTGCCGGTGCGAGGCGAGGACGACGGCCTCCGCCTCACGGCTCGCCTCGGTCAAGGCGTGTCCCGCGCTCAGGCACACCGCCTCGGTGCGGACCGCTACGCCGGGGAACTCGTCGCGAAGCGGTGCGACGGCGAACCGGGGTACGGCTTCGGCGGACTTCGCCAGCATTTCGAGGTCGTCCCACCACCGGTCCCGCGGTGCCCGGGCGTGCGTCGCGGGCGGGTACTTCCAGGCGTGCAGCACGCGCAGATCCGCGCCGCGCCGGACCGCCTCCTCGAAGCCGAAACGCAGCGCGGCGGTGTCCGCGTCCGAGGCGAGACCGACGAGCACGCAGCCCCGCGGGGGTCGCTGGTCGCCGCGGACGATCAGGACGGGCACCGGGCTGTGCGTGACGACCCGTAAGGTCACGGAGCCCAGCGGCGGGCGGGCGAAGCCGCCGTGGCCCCGGGGCCCGAGCACGATGAGGGACGCGGTGCGCCCGTAGTTCAGGAGGGCGGCCTCCGCGGGTTGCGCGGTCAGGACCGGAGTGACGCTGAGCCCGTCCGCCCGTCTCCGCGCTCGCGATACGGCCGCGTCCAGCATCTCGCGTGCCACGTCGCACACGGTCCGGCCGTCGCCGCTCCCCATGGCGGTCTCCACGGCCGGCTGCCTGACCCATGGCCGGCCGCACAGCACCGCGAGTCCGGTGCCGCGTCTGCGTGCCTCGTCCACCGCGTGGTCGAGTGCGCGCAGCGCGGGCCCGGAGCCGTCGAAGCCGAGCAGTACGCGGCCCGGACGGAGCGTGCCGGCCTCGGTCATGATGTCCTCCTCGGACTCGGACGGGGGCGCAGCCGGTGCCGGGACGTCGGCGGGGAGGCGGGGAGGCCCGGCACCGGCTTTCTGTCGTGCTGTCAGCATGCGTTCGCCGGCCCGCCCGCCCCCAGGGCCGAAGCGGCCGGTACCGCGACCCGAAGGGCCCCCGGACCGGGGCCCGGCGGTCCCCGCACGCCGGTGCCGCCCGCGCCAGGGCCGTTCGTCCCCTGGCGGATCGGCCCGGGAAGGATCAGGCTCGCGAGAGCACCGCGATGCCCACTGCCGACAGGGAGCCGGTCATGGAACAGACGAGGACGTTTTCCCGGGAGCGGCCGGTCCGGGTGTTCCTGCTGGATGACCACGAGGTCGTACGGCGGGGCATTCATGACCTGTTGGAAGCCGAGGACGACATCTGTGTGGTCGGCGAGGCGGGAAGCATCGCTCACGCCCTGGCCCGGGGGCCGGCGCTCCGTCCCGACGTGGCGGTGCTGGACGTCCGGCTGCCCGACGGCGACGGCATCACCGTCTGCCGGGAGCTGCGCTCCCGTATGCCCGAACTCGCCTGCCTGATGCTGACGTCGTTCGACGATGACGACGCCCTCCTCGACGCGATCATGGCCGGTGCGGCGGGTTACGTCCTCAAACAGATCAAAGGCTCCGACCTCGTCACGGCGATCCGCACCGTGGCCTCCGGCCAGTCCATGCTCGACCCCGCCACCACCACCCGGCTGATGAACAGCCTCCGGGGCGAGCAGGACGACGAGCCCGGGGACGAGCGCCTGGCCGGCCTCTCCCCGCGCGAACGCGACATCCTCGCCCTCATCGGGGAAGGACTCACCAACCGCGAGATCGGCAAGCGGCTCTTCCTGTCCGAGAAGACCGTCAAGAACCACATCTCGCGCATGCTCGCGAAACTCGGCGTCGAACGACGCGTCCAGGCAGCCGTCATCGCCACCCGGGCGCCCCGGCAGGACGCGGCGGAGCGCCCCCGGGACCGCCGCTGACCGGACGGCACCGCCTGCTCCTCGCGGACCAGCACTGATTCTCGAGGCCCGGGGGCAGAACCGGCTGTGCGTCACCACGGACATCATCAGCTGTCCGGGCTCCGCCCGGTCCCGGCTAGCCGACCAGCGGAACGCGCCAGGTGAGCACGGTGCCCCCGCCGGGCGGCCCGTCGATCTCCAGCAGGCCGCCGTGCTGCTCCGCCCGTTCCGCCAGGTTGGCGAGGCCGCTGCGGCGGCCTTCGGCACGTGCCATGCCGATACCGTTGTCGCTGACCGTGAGCACCAGATAGCGGCCGTCGTTGACCACGGAGATGTCGACAGCACCGGCGTGGGCGTGCCGGGCGACATTGGTCAGCGCCTCGCCGAGGACGGCGACGACGTCGTCGACGGCCGAGCGCGGCACCTGGGTGTCCAGCAGCCCCTCCATGCGCAGGCTCGGGGCGAACCCCAGCACGGGCACGGCCTCGCCGACGGCCTGGACCACCCGGGTACGCAGCCCTTGCTGGGAGGCGGTCTCGCGCGACCGGAGTCCGAAGATCGCGGACCGGATGATCTTGACGGTCTCGTCCAGGTCGTCGACCGCCCGCTGAACCCGCTCCGCCGCCCTGGGGTGATCGATGAACCGGCTGGCGCTCTGCAGGGTCATGCCGGTGGCGAAGAGGCGCTGAATGGCCAGGTCGTGCAGGTCGCGGGCGATGCGGTCGCGATCCTCCAGCACGGCGAGCTGTTCGGCGTCCGCGCGCCGGTCGGACAGTTCCATCGCCAGGGCCGCCTGCCCCGCGAAGGCGAGCAGCGGTTCGAGTTCCTCGTCCGAGAACGCGGGCTGTCCGCCGTCGCGGGCGAGGAAGAGGACCCCGCGCACCAGATCGTCCGAGGTGACGGGCACCGCGACGGCCGCTTCCAGGCCGGCCAGCCGTCGTGGCTCCACCGTGCTGCGCGGATCCGCGGTGACATCACCGCTGCGCACGGGCGCCCGTTCCGCCCACGCCGCGCCGATCAGGGTTCCCGCGGCCGGAAGCGCGCGGCCGCGCAGCTCGTCGCCGTGCGTTCCGACGGCGACCTCGACGGTCAGCGCCGTGCCGTCGTCCAGCGGCACGGAAAAGGTCGCGAGCCCGGCGCCGGTGATCTCCTTGGCCAGCTCGGCGATCAGAGTCATGACCTCGGGCCGGGAGCTGCCGGACATCAAGCTGGTGGTGACGGTCGCGCTCGCCCTCAGCCAGCGTTCGCGCCGGGTCGACTCCTCGTACAGCCGCGCGTTGTCGATCGCGACACCGGCGGCGACGGCGAGCGTGGAGAGCACGGCCTCGTCCTCGTCGTCGAAGTCCGTGTCCGTCCTCTTCTCGGTCAGGTAGAGATTGCCGAAGACCTGGTCGCGCACCCGGATCGGCACACCCATGAAGCTGTGCATCGGCGGGTGGTTCGGCGGGAACCCGTAGGAGGCGGGGTGCTCGGAGAGCTTGGTCAGACGCAGTGGCTCGGGGTGCCGGATCAGCTCACCGAGGATGCCGTGGCCCGAGGGGTAGGGCCCGATGGCGCTGATCTGCCCCTCCGTCAGCCCCACGGTGAGGAATTGCGCGAGGGTCCGGCCGTCCGCGCCGATCACGCCGAGCGCTCCGTACTGCGCGTCGACGAGCAGTACGGCGGCGTCCACGATGTGCCGCAGCACCTGTTCGAGGTCCAGATCCCGGCCCACCGCCAGCACCGCTTCCAGCAGGCTGTGCACCCTGTCGCGAGTGCCGCGGGCCACGTCCAGGCGGGCCTGGAGCTCCTCCAGCAGTTCGTCGAGTCTCAGCTGCGGCACGCGCACCGGTTCGCGCTCGCTGCTCTCCACCGTGTCCCCTCGCCGACGCCTGGGGCAGCCGGACGACCTGCCGCCCGGCACCACCGTAAGGGGCGGGGGGTACCGGCGGGAACACGCCCGGGGAGCCGGCGACCGCCGCCCTGGCCCGCCCCCGCCTCGTCAGTCGTCCATGGCCAGGACCTCCCGTACCGGCCGGCGCGGGGTGCTCGGGCCCGTCGGCCCGTACCCGAGGCGCAGCATCATCTGCACGTGGTCCGTCCCGGAGACCGGGTCGCGCAGGGGCCAGCGCAGGTCGGGCCACTCGAGGGCCTGCGCGGAGAAGGAGGTGGCCAGTCCCTCCAGGGTGGCCAGCAGCAGGACGCGCTCCATCGCCTGACCCGCCGCGAGCCAGTCCCGGGGCCGGTCGCCGCCGGTGCTCAGCAGGGCCAGGCACGGATCCTTCTCGAAGGCCGTGGTCCCGAAGTCGGCCGTGGGCCTGCCGCCCGAGAAGTCACGCATGGGCGCCTTGCCTCCGTGTTTCCGCGGCCCGAAGGCGTAGTCCGGGACGCCGTCGCCGGCCGTGCCGGACTCCGCGGCCCCGATGCGCGTCCAGCGGGCCAGGTCCTCGCCGCTGCCGCTGTCGGTGAGGTTGCGGGCCTCGGCCTCCTCCGTGAGCTCCTCGATCCATTGCAGGTGCCACGAGGCGGGGAAGGCCAGCGTCGCGCCCTCGTCCCGCGCGGCGGCGGTGAGTGCCTCGCGCAGGCCCTCGGGGAGGGCGGTCTCCGAGAACGGGTAGCGGCTGGTGTGCCTGCGGCGCACCGCCGGGTGAAGCAGCGCGAGAGCGGCGTCGCCGGCGCCGAAGGGCGTGAGCCGTACGGTCGCGAGCAGCGCCGGGTCACCGGGATCCGGCAGCGGCGTGACGTCCGGGTGGTGGCCGAGGTGCGCGACGGCTACGCGGAGGTTGAGGAGGGCCGCACCGCAGCCCAGGTGCAGGCCCCGGGCGTCCGGGTCGGAGTGCGGCATGCCCCGGTCGAAGTCGGCGGACAGCCGGAACGTACGGCTCTGCCGCGCGTAGCGGAACCGCCAGGGCTGCGCGTTGTGCATGGAGGGGGCCGCGGTGGCGTCCCGCACCAGCTCCGTCACCAGCGTGTCGTCCAGCAGGGGTGAAGCAGTCACCGGAATCTCCCTCCCGGAAGCGGTGGGCCCACGGCCAGGCCCTCTTCCATGGTCGCTCCGCTCCACCCCGTCGCGGGCTGGGCCGGGGGTCCCCCGCTCCCGGGCCGACCGGCCCGCCACCCGGGGGCGGAGATCCGGCCACGAGGTTGTGGTGGGTGATCTGCGCGCCTTGGGGGGCTTGTGGAGCCTGAGGTGCGGAACGCGCAGGCGGCCACGCCGAGTTCGCCGTCCACCGGCCGTCCGGACACGGGCTGTGAGGTGCCGGGCACGGAAGCGGTGGCCCGGGTCTGGTCCTGCCACCCGGCCGGGGAGGGACTGCGGCGAGGGCAAGGCCGCGCAGGGGTCCCGCCCGCCACAGCCGCCGCACCGCGCCCGGTCACCCGCCCTTGCCGGCTCGCCGCCCGGCCGCGGCGCGGCGCGAGCGCAGGATCTCGGCCAGCAGCGGCAGGAGCGAGACGGCGACGATCAGCGCGACGACGGGAAGGAGGTAGTGGTCGACGTCGGGGATGGACGAGCCCAGCGCATAGCCGGCCAGGGTCAGCCCAGCCGCCCACAGCACTCCACCGGTCACCTGCCAGAGCGTGAACGAACGCGCCGGTACGCCCAGGGCTCCGGCCATGGGGTTGAGCACCGTACGCACCACGGGTACGAAACGGGCCAGCACGATCGCCTTGGCGATGCCGTACCGCTCCAGCAACTCCTCCGCCCGCCGCGCTCCTTCACGCAGCCGGGCCGAGCGGCTGCGGGCGAGCAGGGCACCGCCGGCCTTCCTGCCGATCAGATAGCCGCACTGCGAACCCGCCAGCGTGCCCGCGACGGCCGTGACCAGCAAGGGCGCCAGCGACAGGTGCACGCCGGTGGCAGAGGAGCCGGTGCACAGCAGACCGGCGGTGAAGAGCAGGGAGTCACCGGGCAGGAAGAACCCGACCAGCAGGCCCGTCTCGGCGAACAGCACGACACCGACCCCGAGCACGCCGAAGGCCGCGAGGAGCGACTGGGCGTCCAGGACGTTGACGGCGAGCGGTGACGCGGTGGCGAGCAGGGGTGCGGACATCGTCGCGTGCCCTTTCATAATGAGGAGCGGGCGGCCTGCGCGGCACCCCGACTGACTACAAGCATATAGACGGTCTACTGGTGTGTAGACGACGGCAGGGTGAGGAACGTTCCCATGACGAACGCGAAGGACGAACGCCGGTCGGCGGGCGAACTGGAGGCCGGTGTCCTGGCCGTCCTGTGGGCCGCGGGCACCCCCCTGACCCCCGCCCAGGTGCAAGCGGCCCTCTCCCACGACCCGGCCCGCACGACCGTGACCACGACCCTGACCCGCCTGCACGAAAAGGGAATCGCCGCACGCCGGCGACAGGGTCGCGGCTACGCCTACTACCCCGTCCAGGACGCTCCGGGCCTCACGGCCCTGCGCATGCACAGCGAACTCGAACGCGACGCCGACCGCGAAACCGTTCTGGCCCGCTTCGTCGCCCGCCTCAGCCCCGACGACGAACAGCTCCTGCGGGGTCTGCTGGACGCGGAGGACCGGTGACCGCCCTCCTGCTGCTCCCGCTGCTGCTCCCCTTCATCGCGCCCGTGCTGGCGCAGCGGACCGCGCGGCGGCTCGCTCCGGTGCCCGCGGTGTGGGTCCTGACCCTCGCCGCGCTCGCCCTGGCCGGCGGCTCACTGACCGCCCTGGGCGCCCTCGTCCTCACGGGTCTGCTGAAACTGCCCTTCTTCGCATCCCTCGAGGAGCTCGTCCACCCCCTGCACACGCCGTGGGACGCCGTCGCCGCGCCGGCGGCCACCGCCGCGGTCGGCCTGCTCGCCATCGGCGCCTGGGCCCTGATCCGCACCGCCGTCCACCAGGTCAGAGGGCTGCGGGCCGCCCACGCCGAGGCCGGCCGCCGCCCTGCGGCAGGAGACCTGTGCATCGTCGAGTCACCACACCCGGACGCCTACGCCCTGCCCGGCAGGCCCAGCCGCGTCGTGATCACCACCGCCATGATCCGCAGCCTCGACGCGGCCGAACGCGAGGCCCTCTTCGCCCACGAACGCGCCCACAACGCCTACCGCCACCACTACTTCCTGGCGGCCGCCGAACTCGCCGCGCACTGCCACCCGGCCCTGCGTCCCGCCCGTGACGCCATCCGGTACGCCGTGGAGCGCGCGGCCGACGAAGCCGCCGCCACCGCCGTCGGCGACCGGCGCCTGACCGCCCGCGCCATCGCCCGCGCCGCCCTCGCCGCCGGCGCCCGCCGCGACCGGCCGGCCGTCGCACCGGGGGCGACGACCGGGCCCGTCCCGCGCCGCGTCGCCGCCCTCCTCACGAGCCCCGCGCCCCGGCGGGGCCGGGCCACCCCGTGGACCGCCCTGCTGCTCGCCACCTGCGCCACGGCCTCCGTCTGCACTGCGGCGACGGGCATGTCCGACTTCCACCACGAGGTCGAAGTCGCCCAGGGGGAGATCGCCCGCTGACCGGCTTCGCTGGACGGCTCCGGCACGAACTCGACGCGCACCAGGCGCCCGACGAGGTCGCGAGCCGCTGCCGGCCGTTCTCGGGCTCAGGCCACTCTGCGGCGCCGGACCACATCCGGCGGTGTGTCCTTGCGGCTGACCGCCAGAAAGCCGACGAGCGCGAGGATCGGCACCAGCAGGGACAGCGTCACCGGGCCCGTCCCCCAGCCCAGGCCCCCGCGGCCGGCGGGGGCACCCATCCAGTCCGCGAACGAGGCGCCGAGCGGACGGGTCAGGACGTAGGCCGACCAGAAGGCCGCGACCGGGCCCATCCAGGCCAGCCGTCCGGACAGCGCCGGCACGGCGATGGCGGCGGCGAAGAGGAGACCCGACTCCAGATAGCCCAGGCGAAGGGTGCCGGCGGTGAGGTCGCCGACCGCCGTGCCCAGGGCGAAGGTGGCGAGGACCGTCGCCCAGTAGAAGACCTCGCGGCGGAAGGTGCGGACGCTGTGGATGGACAGCGTCCGCTCGGAGACGTACCAGGCGGTCAGGACGGCCGCGAGTGCGGCGGCGAAGCCCACCGCCGAGGCGGTGTAGGGGATCCCGGCCACGACGTGGACGACATCGGCGGCCATCGTGCCGAAGACGCTGACCATGACGATCGCCGACCAGTAGATCCAGGGCCGGTACCGGTCCGAGAGGAACTGCAGGACCAACAGGACGGCGAATCCGGCGAATCCGAGGGCCCCGGCGGGTATCGGCCCGAGCGTGCGGCCGAGGTAGTCCGACGCCGTCTCGCCCATGCCGGTGGTGAGCACCTTCACTGCCCAGAACAAGGCCGTGACCTGCGGCACCTTGCTCAGGTTCACCCGCCGCCGCCCCCCGGGCGCCCGCTCCGTCCGCTCCTCGACCGCCCAGCCACCGGGTATCGCCATAGCCGCTCCGCTCCTCCGGCGCCGCACGGCGCCCGTGAATGTCTACGGCACTGTAGACGATCGATCTGTGGGCGAACGCCGGGCCGGGCGTGCGTGCTTCACGCGCCCCGGAAGTCCTGACGTCGCCGCCGCGACGGTGCCCGACAGCACCCGTCCGCGGTTCGGGCGCCCGCCGAGCGGCCGATCAGCGCTGGCAGGCCGCCGGGCCGTCTGTTCCCCTGGAAGCCTGGTCGCCGGGCCGCCATCGAGCGCGGCCCGGCGAGGGTGCGCCTACGGAGGAGCGGCCGTGAAAGGCGAAGGAACGCCGGCAGGCAACCCGGCCGATGCCACGAACCGCGGCGACGCCGTGGTCGTCCGCGCCACGGTCCGGCGCGAACAGCTGGGGCTGACCCGGGAAGAGGTGGCGAGCCGCGCCGGGATGTCCGTCGCCTACCTCGACCAGCTGGGGAAGCTCGGCAAGGACTTCGACCCCGGCGCCCTCATGCGGCTCGCCGCCGTCCTGGAGATGCCCTACGAGGAACTCCTGACGGGCCGCCGGGACGCTCCTCCCGGCCAGGGGGCTCCGGCGTCCCACCCCGTCCTGATGCGGCTGGCGGAACACGAGTGCTGGGAAAGGCTCGGTACGCACGGCATCGGCCGCCTGGGGCTGTCGACCGGCACCCGGGCCGTGGTGCTCCCGGTCAACTTCCTCGTGGACGGGCACACCGTCGTCTACCGCACGGAACACGGCGACTCCACGGCCGTCGCCGCGGGAACCCCGATCGCGTTCGAAGCCGACCACATCGACGAACAGCTCAGCCGCGGCTGGAGCGTCCTCGTCGCGGGCACCGCGCAGCACGTCACCGACCCCGACACGGTCCAGGCCCTTATGGAACGGCCCGGGGCGCGCCCATGGGCCGGGGGCAACCGGGACCTGTGGATCCGCGTCGTCCCGGACGAAGTGACCGGCCGGACCATTCGCACGGTGTGACCACGCCGGGCCGAAGAGACCATCGATTCGCCGGTCCCGGATGAGCTGTCCCTCCATAAGACTTGGCGCCAGGGCATGTTGACGGGCCCCCGCGCCGCCCGCGGACATCGTGCTGCGGCTCGTCGCCGGCTTCCGCGTCATGCGCCGGACGCGCTCCGGGCCGGGACGAAGGGATGCCGCCGTCGGTACACGGTGGCTTCGCGGGAGGGATGGGCAGAGACGCACCCCCGGCCCCGGCCGCTCACGACCCGATCATCGTAGCGGCGGAAAATAGTCTCATCGCGACAATTATCGGCAATCACCTGAAAGGTGAAGCCTTCCGCCTTTCCGGAACCGGTGAGGGCGGTGCGCGCGTTCTCCGGTCAGGACGGATGAGCCCGGGGGGCGCAGGTGGAGCGGGAATGGGACGGGTCGCGCATCAGCAGACGTGGGTTGCTGATCGGGGGCGGCAGCGCCGCGGCGGCCGTGGGGGTGTATGCCGGGCAGGACGGGTTCCAGAGATGGTGGTGGCGCGCCTCGGGGCAGGAGAGACCGCGCCGGGACGGCGTGCTCGACCACGCGGGCGCCGAGTGGGTCGCCGCGTCGTCGGCGAACTGGCGGCGGGCGGCGCGGCCGGCCGACTACGCCGTGGACCGGGTCGTCATCCATGTGGTCCAGGGCAGTTACGGCGACGCCCTCCGGGTCTTCCGCGATCCCCTGCACCGGGCCGCCGCCCACTACGTCGTACGCAAGGACGGCCACATCGCGCAGACCGTACGCGAGCTCGACGTGGCCTTCCACTCCGGGAACCGGGAGTTCAACGAGCGCAGCGTCGGGATCGAGCACGAGGGCTACGTGGACCGGCCCCGCGATTTCACGGCGGCGATGTACGCGGCGTCGGCCCGGCTCACAGCGGACATCTGCGCCCGCTACGCGATCCCGGTGGACCGGTCCCACATCATCGCCCACTCCGAGGTGCCGGGCACGGACCACACCGATCCGGGGCCGCACTGGGACTGGGACCGGTATCTGGGGCTCGTCCGGGCGTCCGGCGCCTAGGCGGCGGGTTTGTCCCAGACGAGGGAGTAGCGCCACAGCAGATGACGGCGGAAGCGGCATCCGGACAGCAGCCGCTTCGCCTCCCGGCGCACCTGGCCCCAGGTCATGGCGGGCATGCGGACGGGCATGCCGTCCGGGTCGGTCTTGCCGCCGTGGCGGCGGGCGTTGAGCCGGGCGGCGGGGACGCCGGCGCCGGAGATGATCCAGTCCAACGGGGTCCGCTCGCGGGCCAGGCCGACGACGACCAGGCGTCCGCCGGGGGCGAGCAGGCGGACCATGGCCTCGATCGCCGACGCGAATGCGACGTGGTGGACCACCGCCACCGCGCTGACGAAGTCGTAGGTCCCTTCGCCGAGCAGGCCGTGTGCGTCATCGAGGAAGTCCGCCTCCGCGAAGGTCGCGTTGCGCACACGCGCGCCGCGTTCGCGGGCGAGGCGGATCATCTCGCCGGAGGCATCCACGCCGGTCACGGCGGGGACCCGCCGGGCCAGTTCGCGGGCGAGCAGGCCCTCGCCGCAGCCGATGTCCAGGGCCGAGCCGCACCCGGGCGGCACGGCACGGAGGACGAGCGGGTGGTAGTGCACGTTGTGGTTCCAGTAGTTCACGGCGTCGTGTGCACTCGCGGCGCGGTCCGCGCCCTGCCCGCCGGTTCGGGGAAGTCGCGTCATTCCGGGTCCGTGGCGTCGGCCGCTCGCTCCAGCGCCTCCACCAGGCGGCGCACCGTCTCGTCGGAGCTGTCCTGGGCGACGATCGAGCGGCCCGCGACGTTGATGACGATGGGGGGAGCGGTTGGGCGGGCGGTGCGCCAGGAGGCGTAGGAGAGCGCCAGGTTCAGGGCGGTGAAGCCCTGGCCCAGGATCACGTTGATGATCTCGACCGTCCCCATGGCCCCGCCGGACCGGAACGGCCGTACCCGCTCCACCGTGGCGCCGCGCCGGACCTCGGGGTCCTGGCGCAGCCACTCGTACAGGTCCGCCACCGCTCCGCGTTCCTCGTCCGTCGTCGCGTCGATCCGTATGCGCATGGTCGTCCCCCTTGGTTCACCCGAGCCCCACGACAGGGAAGCACCAGCATGCCCGACCGTGCGGCTCAGGGGCGCTCTTCGGGCGCGATCAGTTGGGCGACCCTGGCCGTCGTCAGTTCGGTGGCGAGGACAGTGCGGCGCAACGGCAGCAGGCGGTGTGCCTTGCAGTGCTGCGTCGGGAGCGGTGCGTAGCTCTCCCCCACGATCCGCGTCCAGGACGCGTCGAACCGCACCCGGACGATGACGTCCCGCACCTGGTCGGAGACGATCGACGACCCCAGGAGCCACAGGCCGGGCCCTCGCCGCGTGCCGGGCGGGTCGAAGGCCAGGTGCAGCAGGCCGGCCGAATGTCCTTGTGGGTCACTCAACCGGTGCCACGCGATACGGCCGTTCCCGTCGATCCGGCCGAAGGTGCCCGTGCCCGCCCGCGCCGTGCCGAGCAGCACCACCCAGAGGCCGCCGGGCCCGCTGATCAGCCCTACCGGTGTGCTGCCTCGCTCCGCGGGGACCGGGAGCTGCGCTGTGCGTCCGCTGCGCGGGTCGATCCGCAGCAGGGCACTCGTGCTGTCCTGGCTGACGTAGAAGTCGCCGCTGACCGGGTGCCGGGCGGCGAAGATGGGCTGGGGTTCCGCGTCGAAGAGCCGGTGGCGCGCCGGGCGCGTGTGGTCGAGGGCCAGCACCTGGTTGCCCTCCTTCAGCGTCACCCACAGCGTGTCGCCGTACTCGCTGACGTAGTGCGGCCCTCGGCCACCGCCGGGGATGTCGATCTCCCGTTCCACGCGTGGCGCGGAATCGAGGGCCTCCGGTCCCGGGTTCACCAGAAGCAGCCGGTTCCCGCCCTCGTGCGTGGCCCAGATCCTTCCGGGGTGGCGCCTGGAGACCGCCAGGCCGTGCAGCATCGCGTCCGGCGGTCCGAGGGGGAACGCCTTGACGCCCGTGACCCGTTCGGTGCGCGGGTCGAGTCGCAGCTTCACCAGGTGACTGTCGGACATCTGGGACACCAGGGCCATCGGCCTGCCGGGCAACTTGACGATCTCGTGCGTCTCCTCGGCGAACGGGAGCTCGTATTCCATCACCGGTCGCCTGTGCGGTACTTCACGTTCCGGGCCCTTACGTTCCGGACCTTTACGTTCCAGAGCGGCCGCCACTCCCCCGGTCGCCTCGAGCAGCGTCCCGGCCAAGGTCAGACCGCCCAGGGCGAGCAGTCGACTCTGAAAAGTGCGGCGGTCCATACGGCTCCCCCAGGTGCGCGCGGCTTCTCGTCGGCGGGGTCCATGGAAGCGATATGTCCCGACAATCGGATGGCGGACGCACGGGATTCACTCGTGTGGGTGGCCTCGGCGAGGGTCAGCGGTCCGTACCGGGCGATTCCCGCTCCCGGGCTCCGCAAGCGTCGACCTCGAAAGCGACATCGAGGACGTAACGGTCGCCCACGTAGCGTGACTCGGTGAGTTCGCACGGCTGGTCGTGCTGATCGAGGATCAGCCGCACCTCGATGAGCAGGGCGGTCCCGGGAGCGATGGCGAGCAGCTCGGCTTCGTACGCGTCCGCCACGCCTGCCCTGACCGACGAGTGGCCCCGGGTGGGGATCTTGCCGAGGTCCGTGAGCGCCTCGTGCATGGAACCGGCCACGAAATCCGCCTTCAGGAGGCCGGACAGCTCCGGAGGGAAGACGGCCCGCTCGAGCGCGGTCGGGACATCGTCGGCCAGCCGCACCCGGCTGATCTCCACCACGTCCACCGGCACCCGGAGGAACAGCCGGTTCGCCTCCTCCTCCGTGGCAGGGCGCAGCGTGGCCGTGAGCAGTCTCGACGTGGGTTCGTGGCCTTGCCGGCGCATGTGCTCGCTGAACCGGACGAGGTTCTCCGCCCGGCGGTGGGTCGGGGGCTCCGCCACGAACGTACCGCGCCCGGAGACGCGGTAGACCAAGCCCTCGGTGACGAGCTTCTGGACGGCGGCCCGTGCCGTCATGCGGCTCACGTTGAATTCGGAACACAGCTCCGACTCCGAGGGCAGCACGTCATGGGGGCGCAGCTTGGCGATCCGTCCGCGCAGCGTCTGCTCGATCTGGTAGTACCTGGGCGTGAAGTCCGGTCTCACTGGGGCCTCCGGGGAAAAGGTTTCGCTCTGTTGTACAGGCGTCCTGTGATGGGCGACCAGCTCCGTGATGCGGGAGGGCCCGGTGGGAGCCCACGGGGTCGCGGGCTCCCACCGGGCGGATCCGGTTCAGCCCCGGAAGGCGGTGCTGCCGGGCGAGACGGCCAGCGCGTCCGCCCAGTGGTGGAGCGCGGGCTCGGCCAGGGATTCCAGCAGCCAGTCGGCACCGGTGTCCGTGCGCGGTTCCGCGTCCGGCAGTGAGGGGACCACGACGAGGCGCAGCCCGGCGGCGCGCGCGGCGGCGACGCCCGTGCGGGAGTCCTCGAAGGCGACGGAACGGGAAGGTGCGGCGCCCAGGGCCGCGCAGGCGGCGAGGTAGAGGTCGGGCGCGGGCTTGGGGTTCGGCACGTCGTCGACCGCGAGGGAGACGGGCAGCAAGCCGGCCAGCCCGGTGGAGTCCAGCGCGATCTCCAGCAGCGGCCGGGGGCTGTTGCTGGCCACGGCGACGGGTACGCGCTCCGCGCAGGTACGCACCAGTTCCAGGGCGCCCGGGAGGGGGGAGACGCCTTCCTCGAGTTCCCGGCGGACCCGGTCCAGGAGGCCGGCGGTGAGGGCCTTCTCCTGCCCGGGGCATCCGAAGTGCTCGGCCAGGATGAAGCCCAGGTCGGTGGGTGTCCTTCCGATCAGCAGCTTCTTCTGCTCCAGGCCGAACGCGTGGCCGTGCTCCGCGAAGACCGCGGCCTCGGCCCGCGTCCAGCAGGATTCGGTGTCCACGAGCAGGCCGTCGCAGTCGAAGACGATGGCCTCGATCTCCGTCGTCAGAGGGTAGGGAGCTGGGGGTGGCACGGTGCCTCCAGGGTGGTCGGTACGGGCTGGTGTGTGGCTGACCGGGCCTCAGCGCGGGACGGTGTCCAGCACGGCGAGGTCCCCGAGAACGGTCTTCGCGGCCGGCGAGGACGCGGGAGTGGTCCGCCCCCTGGGGTGCGGGGCCTTGCCGGGGGCCGTCCCCGGTGGAGTGTGCGCGGCCACCGTCTCGCCGACGCGCAGCGCCCACCGTTCCAGCAGGGCGCGGGCGGCGGCCTGGTCCGGGGCCTCCGCCCAGAGGTGGGTGACGGCTTCCGCGGGGTCGGGCACGACCATGACCCAGCGGTCGTGGCCTTCGACGACGCGGACGCCCTCGGTGACCGAACTGTCCAGGTTTCCCGGCGCGGCATGCGTCAGCGTGCGCATGAGGGCGCCCTTCGCCTCCCACGGAGTGGGCACGGTGCGGTGCGGCACATGGGGCACGGGGGTGCGGTCGACGACGCCGCTGAGGGGTTCGGGGGAACGGGCCAGCAGGCCGGCCAGGTGCAGGAGCGCGGCGAAGGCGTCGGGGGTGGCGGACACGGCGGGGACGACGAAGCCGCCGCGTCCGTCGGCGGCCCAGCGGACGTCCCCCTCGCGGACGGTCTGGGCGAGGGCGTACGCGGAGGCGGCCGTCCGGAGCACCTCGGTGCCGCGCGCGGCGGCGAGGCGTTCGGCGACGCGTGAGACGGTGCCGGGCAACGCGATCCGCCCGCCCGGCCGCAGGCTGGTGACCAGGTCCGCCAGTACCAGGGGCGCCCGGTCGGCGGCCACGCGCCGGCCCTGGTCGTCGACGATGGTCAGCCGTTCACCGGCCGGGTCGATACGGGCGCCGAAGGCGGCCCGCGCGGAGGTGACGAGCTCGGCGAGGCGGTCGGAGTCCGTGGCTCCGGCGTAAGCCGCCGTGTCCGAGGCGGTGTTGATGACGAGAGCGTCGATTCCCAGGGCGCCGAAGAGCTGGGGCAGCAGGGCCCCGGCGCTGCCGTGGGCCGCGTCCACCACGATCCTCAACCGGGCTTCGCGGAGGTGGGACGTCTCCAGGGTGCCGAGCAGGGTGTCGGCGTAGGCGTCGACGACGCCCGCGGGGCTGTGCAGACTTCCCACCGCGCTGGGGTGGGTGCGGTACTCCTGCCGCGCGTAGACCCGGTCGAGCTTGCGCCGGGTCGCCGGGGAGAGTTCGCCGCCGTGCTCGTCGAGGAAGCGGACCGTGACGCGCTCGGGCGTGCCCGGCACGGTACGGATCACGACACCGCCCGCGCTGTGCAGCGCGGTCTGCTGCCGGGCAACGGGCAGCGGCACGCTCTCAATGTCCCGTACGTCCACGGCGGCGCACTGCAGGGCCGCGGTGAACGCGCGGGACAGGGCCCGCCCGCCGGGGGAGTCGTCACGGGCGACCGTGACGGAGGCGCCCTGGGGCAGGGTCGTGGCGTACGCGCCGGCGAGCCTGGCCATCAACTCGGCGGTCAGCTCCACGTTGAGGATCCCCGAGACCCCGTCGGGGCCGAACAGGCTGACCTGGTTGCGGGATTCCCGGATGAGGGAGGAGTGGACGACGGCACCCGCCTCGACGGCCTTCCCGGGGTAGACACGGACTCCGCCCGTGACGATCGAGTCCTCGCCGATGGTGCACGCCGCTCCGATGACGGCGCCCTCGGCGACGCTGGCGCCGCTCATGACGCTGGTGCCCTGGCCGATCACACAGCCGCGCAGCCGGGTGGCGGGGCCGAGGTACACGCCTTCGTGGACGACGGCGCCTTCCACGACGGTGTGCGGTGCCACCACCGTGTTCGGGCCGAGGACGGTGTGGGCGCCGATGACGGCGCCGGCCTCGACCCTGGTGCGGGCGCCGATGTGGCAGGGGGCGTGGAGCCGGGCCTCGGGATGGACCTCGGCGCCCTGGGCGATCCGGATGCCGGGCGACGTCTCGAATCCGGGGAGGTCGACACGGACCCGGCCTTCGAGGATGTCGGTGTGGGCCTTGAGGTAGCTCTCCTGGGTCCCGATGTCCTCCCAGTAGCCGTCGGCCACATAGCCGTACACGGGCTTTCCCTCGGCGAGCAGCCGGGGGAAGACGTCACCGGCCCAGTCGGCGGGGCCGTCCTTGGGGACGTAGTCGAATATCTCGGGTTCCATGACGTAGATGCCGGTGTTGACGGTGTCCGTGAACACCTGGCCCCAGGTCGGCTTTTCCAGGAACCTCTCGACACGGCCGTCCTGGCCGGTCACCGTGATGCCGAATTCCAGCGGGTTGGGCACCCTGGTCAGGCAGACGGTGGCGAGGGCTCCCTCGGCCCGGTGGAACGCGATGAGTTCGGTGAGGTCGATATCGGTCAGCGCGTCCCCGGAGATCACGAGGAACGTGTCGTCGCGCAGTTCCGCCTCGGCGTTCAGGACGCTGCCGGCCGTGCCGAGCGGAGTGGTCTCGTGCGCGTAGTGGAGCCGCATGCCGAGCTCCTCACCGTTCCCGAAGCGGTTCTTGATGAGGGCGGCGAGGAATTGGACCGTCACCACGGTGTCGTTCATGCCGTGCCTGCCCAGCAGCCTCAGCACGTGCTCCATGATCGGCTGGCCGGCGACGGGCAGCAGGGGTTTCGGCAGATCGGAGGTCATGGGGCGCAGGCGCGAGCCCTCGCCGCCCGCCATTACAACGGCTTTCATCGGGTGTGCAACCTTCCTTGGTCGGGACTTCCGGCAGGCAGGGATCTCCGCCGGTCGGGACGGGATCCGTCACAGGCGTCATCCGCCCGGTGGAAATCCGATGACCGTTCGTGCCGCGTCGATGACCTGGGCGATGAGCCGCGTCTGCTCAAGGGGCATGACGTAGGCGGCCTCGCCCGCCAAGGACCGTTCGATGTTCTCGACCATCAGCCGGTACGGGTCCACCGCGGGATAGTGCTTGATGTCGGTCGTGCACCCCTCCTTCGTGATGTCCAGGCGGGCGGGCTGGACTCCGGCGGTGAAGGCCGGGGAGGAGAGGGATACCGCGCCGTCGGTTCCGCGGACCGTGAATTCTTCCGCGAGCGTGCCGGTGAGCGAGCACTCGATGTCCGCGGTGCCCCCGCGGGGGAATGCCAGCCTCATCGAGAGGGAGGAATCCGCGGAGGTGGGGGTCCACCTCCGGTGCCTGACCCGTTCGACGCGCGGCGTCTGCCAGCCGAACGCCGCGAGGGTGGCGGATATCGCGTAATAGCCGACGTCGTACAGCGCACCGCCTCCGAGCGCGCTGTCCAGTCTGTAGTTTCCCGCCGCCGGTGCCAGGCCGTGGAACCGGGACGTGACGTGGACGGCCTGTCCGATCGCCCCCGATCCGACGAGGCTCTCCATCTCCTGGGTGCGCGGGTGCCAGCGGTTCCACGCGGCTTCCACCAGCAGCCGGTCGGCGGCCCGCGCCGACCGGATCATCGAATCCACTCCCGTGGCCGACAGGCCCAGCGGCTTCTCGCACAGCACGTGCTTCCCGGCCGCCAGCGCCGCTTCGGCCCATGCGCGGTGAGCGGCGTTGTGCAGGGCGATGTAGACGATGTCGACGGCGGGATCCGCCAGGAGATCCGGGTAATTCGTGTACACCTTCTCCGGTGTGAGCGTCCAGGCGCGCTGCGCGCTCCTGGACGCGACGGCGTAAAGGTGTGCGCCCTGCCCGGCACGCACCGCCGGTCCCAGGCTCGACTCCGCGATGGAACCCGCTCCGAGAAAGCCCCAGTTCGCCATGGTCAGTCCTCCAGGAAGAGCTGGTCGCCGTTGTCGTCGGTGAGTGGCAGGCCCTCGGTGGCCAGCAGGTCGAGGACCAGCGAGCTCCACCCGAACGAGCGGGCTCCGTGGCCGCCGGCGTCGTGGGGGCCGTAACACTCCCGCATGCCCGCCGCGGCCGCACATTCGGCGCTCCGCAGCGCGAGCTCACGCGCTTCGTGGTGGTATCCGCGCTTGCGCAGACCACCGTGGAGATACCAGTTGAGGTTCATCCAGCTCGAACCGCGGAAGATCGCCGCCGTGCTGAAGTCCGGGTCGAAGGTGACCTCGGTGGCGGACACGCTGGAGACCGGGTAACGGTGCCAGAATTCCCGCTCGTCGAGGAGGTGTTCTTCGACGATCCGCTTCGCGATGTCGTCGGGAATGAAGTCGTTGATGACCGGGAAGAGGGAGCTCGCGGTCAGCACGGGAACGCGTTCCCCGGCCACGAGATCGAGGTCGAAGAAGGCGCCCGCGTCGTCGTCCCAGCAGTGCCGCACCAGGGCCCGGCAGATCTCCTCGGACCCGCGGGCCAGGTCGGCCGACGTGGCGGCGGGCAGGCCGGCGGCCTCCGCGAGGCGGGAGAGCGCCATCAGGCCGTCGGCGTATATGGAGTTGACCAGGACGTCGTTCCAGACGAAGGTCCGCGCGTCACGCAGCGGGCTCTCGGGGTGCCGGCCGCCGGAGTAGCCGTCCAGCAGGGTGCGCATGGCGCCGTGCCAGTCGGCCGCGACGGTGCTCGGCAAGGAGTCCTGGATGCCCAGCGCCCGGTCGTACTTCGGGCTCATGTCGAGGCCCGACTCGTCCGGCTGGTAGATCTCCAGGAGACCGGTGCCGGGGCTGGTGCGGTGCTCGCGCAGCCAGGAGAAGAACCCGAGGGCGGCCGGGAGCACGTCCCGCAGCCAGGCGTGATCGCCGGTGGTCTTGAAGACGTGCTCGATCGCCCTGGCGACGACGGGCGGCGCGATCGTGACCGAACGCCATTCCTCCCACACGTCGATCCTGAACTCCTGGGTCGCCTTCGGGCGCAGGTCGTCCTGCCAGAGGATCATGTGCGGCAGGAACCCCGTGCCGGTGACGGCCGACAGCAGCGAGGAGAGTTCCTTCTGTGCGCGTCGCGGGTTCAGGTGGGTGAGCGCTATGGCGTGGTAGCCGCTGTCCCAGGCCCATTGGAAGGGGTAGGTCTCGGGCGACGGGCAGGTGTAGTCGTAGGCGTGCCGCGCGCCGGCGGAACAGCCGGTCCGCCGGTTGGCCGCGAGCGTCGCGGCTGCCGCCCGCGCCGCCTTGCCCGCAATCGTCTCGTTCATCGAAGCTCCGTGGTTTTCCTGGCGATGCCGGGTGCCGCCGGAGGGGCCGTCCGCCCCTCCGGCGGCACCCGGCCCGGAAGGCCGTCCGCCGGCCGGGGGGGGCCCGCGGATCCGGGACCGGTGCGTCAGGCCGGAACTCCGATCTCCTCCGCGGGCTCCCAGCCCTCCGGGGCAGCCGGCAGGATTCCCTTGCCCAGCATCGAGGTCTTCATCGAGGCGCCCTGTCCGTAGGTGGTGAATCCCCGGCGGACACCCTCCTCGTCCTCGAGCCGCACCCGGGTCGTGACCAGCGGCCGCGCGTCCACGAGCCCCGTCTCGATCAGCCGCAGCGCGACACCGGCCACGTGCGCCGAGCGCGTCATGGGGAACTGCCGGACGTCGAAGGGGGTGGAGCGGAGCTTGAGGCCCTTGGCGAGGATCATCCAGGTGTTGAACATCTGCGGGACGGCCGTGGCGCCGTAGAGGACATATGTGCCTCCCGGCCGCAGCAGGCCCATCGCCGACTCCCGGATGTCCTTCCGGCCGTCACCGGGGCCGTCGATGTGCGGCAGGGCGTCGAAGACGTAGTCGGCGTACTGGTCGTGGTGTTCGTGCACGAAGGTGTCGAGCTCGGCGGCCTGGCTCTCCGTGTTGAACGACCGCGTGGCGCCGTAGCGGCAGGCCACCTCCAAACGGGCGTCGTTGCGGTCCAGCACCGTCACGGAACCCGCGCCGAGGTAGCGCTCGAGCACCTGGACGGCGAGCAGGGCGCTGGGGCCACAGCCGAGCACGACGCAACTGTCCCCCGGCTTGGGCGGGTTGAGCAGCAGGGAGCGCAGGACGGAGGTGAGCGGCTCGATGATCGTGGCCAGGTCGGAGGGGATCGAGTCCGGCAGGACGACGGCGGCGGCCTGGTCGGCGTCGTAGAAGTTCCGCTCGGTGTACCACGTGGTCTCCATGCCGCGCTGCCCCGGGAAGAGCGGGCGGAGGGCCCGGTAGTCGGCCATCCCGCCGAAGTCGGTCTGCCCCCAGTAACACATGCGCGCGCCGGGCTCGACGAACCCCTTCAGGCGCGAACCCACCTCCAGGACACGGCCCACGTATTCGTGCCCGGGAATGATCGGCCATGCGTCGGGGAACAGGTGACCCCTGAAGTAGGAGACATCGGTGGAACAGATGGAGACGGCCTCGGTCTCCAACAGCACCTCGTCCGGCTGGCATACGGGGTCGGGGACCTGCGAACGGACGATTTCACCGGGTGCTGTCATCAGGTACGCGTGCAACGAACTCTCCATGGAACACGAGCGATTGCTGCGGAGACATGCGCAAGGCACCCGAAAGGCCGCGCCGCCTAGGGGCGTTGGCCGTGCGAAGTCAGTCCGCCAGGGCACAGGTGGCGCCACCTGCTTGAAGAAAACCCTGGCACCTGTATGGCTGTATAGCCAGCCAGAAGATAAGGGACATATTTGCCTCTATGAGGGCAAGGACCGTGCACAGCTTCCCACTGTGATGTAAATCTGCCGCGAGCGGATCGGCATGCCATCGCCGGGGACGGGGAACCGCCGAAGCGAGCACTTGGGCGTTACCTACACACACCAAGACACGCCTTCGGTAAGTTTAGGCTAACCTTACTTTTATGACCCTCGTCCACCTGGCCGCCTCGGCCGGTTACCCCATGCCTCCGCTCTGGAGGATCCTCACCAAATCGGGCTATTTCCTCGGCCTTTCCGGGGCCGTCGGCGCCACGGTGACCTACGCGGCGGCCCTCCGCCCCGCGCTTCGCGCGCCGGAGAGCGAGCGCGGCGACGTCGCCGTCATGCACCGTCGGACGGCGTGTCACCTCGCCTGGGCCGGGGTCGCCCTGCTCGTGTCCGGCTACTTCCAGCTCGCCGCCCGCGTGGCCCGGGCGGGCAAGGGCATGCCGTTCGGTGAGGCTCTCGCACCGGGGCACATAGGGGACTTCCTCCAGGCACCGGCGGCCAAGGGGGCCTGGGTGGCCCAGGGCACGGTCTATCTGGTGCAGAACGCCGTCCTGGTCCTGGCATCAGCCGCGCTGATCGCGCTGTTCGTCCCCCGGGCGCGGCGGCACCTCGACGTGCTCGCGCTGACCGCCCTGCCCCTCTCACTCGCGGTGTCGATCGTCTCGGCGATACCCGCCGTGACGCCGAAGGACGCGGACAAGGTCCTCGACCTCGTCTTCGGCCAGGTCCACATCATCAGCGGCACGGTATGGACCGGCGGTCTGGCCCTGCTCGCCGTCCTCGCCGGCACCCGCGGCCGGCTGAGCGAGAACGCGGGCGTCCTGTGGGCCGGCCTCTGGCGCCGCTTCGGTTTCGTCGCCCTCGTCTGTGTCGCCGCCGTGCTGATATCCGGGCTGTGGATGAGCTGGAAGCGCGTCGGCTCCGTCGGCCAGCTGTGGACGACCACCTTCGGCCTCTTCCTCCTCGTCAAGACCGTGCTGGTCCTCGGCATGGTGGCCGCCGGGGCCGTCAACCAGTTCTGGCTGGTGCCCCGCATCGCCCGGGCCCGTCGTGCCGACGCCACGGCCTCCCTCCTGCACCTGACGCTGCGGCACTTCCCGAAGGTCGTCTGGGCCGAGGTCGCCCTCGCGATCGCCGTCCTGGCCGTCGTCCCCTTCCTCACCGGCTCCGCCCGCTCCGAGGCCGGCGGCTCGCCCCCTGTCTCCAGTGGCAGTGTCTTCGCCACGGGCGCCGCACTGACCCTCACCCTGGCGGCGTCGCTCTACCTCACGGTCAGGACCTCCGACGCGCTCTCCCGGCGTGAGACGCCGGCCGCTTCCTGACGCGAGCCGGGTCATCCGGCGGGATCGGTGAGCGAGGCGATGTGTGCGTGAGCGTCCCGTGCCGCCGCGGCCAGGCGCTCGTCCGCACGCACCTCCCGGTCGAAGTCGCCGAGATACAGGGGCAGCCGGGTCCGGCGTTCGGTCACCGCCCGCAGAGCGGGCAGGGCGGCGGCCGCCTCGCGTCCCATGCCGGTCAGGACCGAGCACGCGTAGGCGCCGTACGCGTCGTCGTCCAGGTAACGCGGGAGGATGTCGACAAGGACACCGGCCGCGGCGGTCCCGGAGTGTTTCCAGAGGGCGCCCAGCAGGCGGGGGTGCAGGCGTCGCGGCCTGTCCGTCAACTCGCGCAGACGGGCGGCCTGCCGGGGCGACAGGCCGCCGTGCTCGGCGAGCCATTCCAGCAGGAGCGCGGTGAAGGCGCGACGGCGTGGCTGTCCGACGGCGTCCTCGAAGCACCGCTCCGCCCGGCTCCGGTCCCCGGTGAGGCGGATCACGGTCATCAGCGCGTGGTCCGCCTCCCCGGTGCCGGTCTCCCCCGCGATGACGCGTTCCAGGAGCGGCACCGCGGGGGCCGCGGCCGGGCCGATGTCGCCGAGGGTGAGCAACAGCTGTGTCCGCAGCCAGCGGTGAGAGCTCGCGGTGTCCAGCGAGCCGTCGAGCCGGCGCGTCAGTTCCGCCACCGCCGGGGCCGACGCCGCACCGCAGGCGCGCAGCACCGCCACGGCGGACGGGACCACGCAGCGCAGGGGGTCGCCCGGACACCGCTTGCCGTGCCGGCCGAGGACGTCGACGGCCGCCGCGACGAGAGGCGCCAGGTTCACGCCTGCCGCGGCCAGCCCTTCGGCGGCCTCGCCCGCCTCCCGGCCGGCCGCACCCGAAGCCACCAGCGCGCACAGCCCGGCCATGGCCCGGGCGTCGCCGGTCCTGGCGAGGGCCAGCACCGCCGCTTCCCCCGCCCACGGGTCGCCGAGGAGGCCGGCCAGCTCGTCGGCGCAGAGCCGGACAGCTTCCAGCGAGGCCCCGATGACGGCCGCCGCCGCGGCCCGCAGCTCCGGCACGGCGTCGGCGAGCATCGGTCGCAGGCACGTGACCACGGAGGCCGGGGCCGCGCGCCAGTGCCGCAGCGCGGCTTCGGCCATGTCGACCGCGGCCCGGCGCCCCACCGGACTCTGCCGGGCGGAGAGCCGCTCGAGCCAGGCGTAGCAGGCGGCTTCCCCGCCATGGGCCCGTACCGCGAGCCCCCACAGCGTGCCCGGCCGCCATGCGATCAGCCCGCCGGGGCCGCCGAGCCGCTCCCCTCCCCCGTCGAGATCCGCCAGCACCGCCGCTTCCCAGGGAGCCCGGTGCTCCGCGAGCCCGTGCCGCAGGACACCCAGCGCGGCGCGCAGCCGGACGGCCGGGTCGTGGTCCTGCCGCAGTCGTACGGCCAGCGGGAGGAGTCCGGCGCTCCCCGCCCGGCCCGACGGCTCGAAGACCGCCTCGGCGAGAGCGAGTCTGGCGGCTGGAGGCGGTTGCCGTGTCGCGCTGAGCTCTTCGACGGCTCGGCGGGGGTCCGCCGACGCCAGCAGCCAGGCGGCGCGGCGCCGCGCCTTCTCGTCCCTGTCGCGCAGCCGGACGAGGGCGGCCTCCGCGGCGGCCGGCCACGGGCTGTCGTCGCGGCAGAGGTCGGTCAGCAGCCGGAGGACGGCCAGGCGGACGGCGGCGTCGGTGTCGTTCGTCAGGGCCAGCAACCGGCGTGCCACCGGGCCGGCGCGGTCCGTTCGTACCGCGTCGAAAATCGCGCTTCGCGCGGCACCGTAGGCAAAACCGTGGACATCGCTCAGTGCCTCGCGCAGCCAGGCACCGACAGCGTCAGCCGGCCCGTGCACCGGCTCGACGGGGTTCACAGAACGGGGCGAACGTCGCCCTCTCGCGTAGACATGCCGCGATCTTCCGTCAAGCGGGGGCTCACACGCAACTCCGGTTGATTCGCTGAACCGGAGGACCGGGTCATGTGGGGGTCTCCGGCACGGGGGTGGGTGCCGCGGGCAAGGAGACGACCATGGTGAGCCCGCCTCCGGGGGTGTCCTCCGGGGTGAGCGTGCCGCCCATGGCCTCGGTGAGGCCGCGGGAGAGGGCGAGCCCGAGACCGAGACCGCTGGTGTTGTCGGTGTCGCTGAGGCGTTGGAAGGGCAGGAACGCGCGTTCCTTGTCGGCCGGCCGAAGCCCCGGACCGCGGTCGATGACGCGCACTTCGACGTACGGGGCCAGGGTGCTGGCGCTGACGGTCACCGGATGCCCGGCGGGCGAGTTGCGTACGGCGTTGGCCACGAGGTTGGCGATCACGCGTTCCAGCAGCGGTGGGTCCGCGAGCACCTGGGGCGCGCTCTCCAGATCCAGGGTGACCACGGGCACGGCCGGCTCGGGCAGGGTGTCGAGCGCGAGCGGCAGCACTTCCGCGAGCGTCGTGGGTTCCAGGCGCAGGGACAGCGCGCCCGCCTGTAGCCGGCTCATGTCGAGCAGGTTGTCCACGAGGCGGTTGAGCTTGGCGAGGGACTCCTCCGCGGCGGCGAGGAGTTCTTCGCGGTCCTCCGGCGAGAAGTCCACGTCGCGGCTGCGCAGCGAGCTGACGGCGGCCCAGCAGCCGGCCAGTGGGGTGCGCAGGTCGTGGCTGACGGCGGCGAGGAGGGCGGTGCGCATCCGGTCGGCGGCCTTGACGGGCTCGACCTCGGCCGCGACCTCGGCGAGCCTGGCGCGCTCGACGGCGGCGGTGAGATGGGCGGCGAAGGCGGTGAGGACGCGGTGCTCGGAGGCGGGCAGCCGGCGGCCGCGCAGCACCAGCACGCTGTCCGTACCGATCGGGACCCTGGTCTCGTAGCCCGGATCCGTGTCGCTGTCGGGCGCCGCCCGGTGCCCTGTCCGTCCTGTGCCGTGGGAGAGTTCGGCGCTCTCCATCCCGAAGGTCTCACGGGTGCGTTCCAGCAGCGCGGGCACGGCCTTGTCGCCGCGCAGGATGCTGCTCGCGAGCGAGGACAGGGTCTCGGCCTCCGCCGCGGCGCCGGCGGCGCGGCGGCCCAGGCGCAGGGAGCGGTCCACGATGGCCGCGACGGTGACGGCCACGGTCGCGAAGGCGATCAGGAGGATGTTGTCGGCCTCGTCGAAGGTGAACTGGCCGACAGGCGGGACGAAGTAGTAGTTCATCAGCATGGCGGCCGTCACTGCGGCGAGCAGGGCGGAGAGGACGCCGCCGATGCAGGCGACCCCCAGCACGGTCAGCAGGAAGAGCAGTATCTCGCTGCTGAGGTTGAGTTGGGGGTGGCCGGAGTGGCCGCGCAGCAGCAGGGTCAGGAGCGTGGGCAGCACGAGACCGGCCGTGGGGCCCGCGACCCGGCGGGTGAGTGGCAGGCGGTTCGGCGGGGTGGCCGGCACGCGTCCGCGCTTGGCGCGTTCGTGGGTGACCATGTGCACGTCGATGTCGCCGGAGAGTTCGACGATGGTCTCGCCCGCTCCCCGGACGGTCAGCGAGCCCAGCAGCCAGCCGCGGACCCGGGTTCCGATGACCAGTTGGGTGGCGTTCTCCGCGCGGGCGAACTCCATGAGCGCGGTGGGCACATGATCCCCGACGATGGAGTGGAAGGTACCGCCGAGGCTCTCCACGAGCTGTCGCTGTCCGGCCAGGGCGGCGGGCGCGGCGTCGACCAGGCCGTCGCTCCGGGCGATGTGGACGGCGAGCAGGTCGCCGCCGGAGGAGCGGGCCGCGATCCGGGCGGCGCGGCGGATGAGGGCCTCGCTCTCGGGACCGCCGGTGATGGCGACCACGACGCGCTCGCGGGTCTCCCAGACACCTCCTATCCCGTGCTCGTAGCGGTAGCTCTGCAGGGCCTCGTCGACCCTGCCCGCCACCCACAGCAGGGCCAGCTCCCGCAGTGCCGTGAGGTTCCCGATCCGGAAGTAGTGCGAGAGGGCCGCGTCGACCTTCTCGGGTGGGTAGATGTTGCCGTGTGCCATGCGCCGCCGCAGACCTTCGGGCGGGATGTCGACCAGTTCGATCTCGTGGGCCCCGCGCACGAAGGTGTCGGGCACGGTCTCGCGCTGCCGCACCCCGGTGATCTTCTCGACGACGTCGTTGAGGGACTCCAGGTGCTGGATGTTGACGGTGGTGACCACGTCGATCCCGGCGGCGAGCAGCTCCTCGACATCCTGCCAGCGCTTGGCGTTGCGGCCGCCGGGGACGTTGGTGTGGGCGAGTTCGTCGACGAGCACGACCTCGGGGTGGCGCTCCAGCACCGCTTCGAGGTCGAGTTCGGTGAGCTCCAGGCCCCGGTGGGTGCGTGTCGTGCGGGGCATGACCTCGAGCCCTTCGAGGAGCGCGTCGGTGCGCGGGCGGCTGTGGCTCTCGGCGAAGGCCACCACCACGTCCTTGCCGCGGTCCGTGCGCCGCCGTCCTTCGTCGAGCATCCGGTAGGTCTTTCCGACCCCGGGTGCCGCCCCGAGGAAGACCTTGAGCTTGCCCGGAACCGCGCCCGGGCCACCGGTCGGGGCACTGCCCTGCGCCATCGATCGCTCCTTCTCATGGAGGCGGCACGCCGCCGGGGCCTCGTCGAGTCAGGAATGTGGATGACCGGCGTTCGCAGCAAAGCGCGAACCGCCCTGCCGGAGCGGGATTTTGGCACGTCATTGATGCCCCGCCCCATGACTTTGACGCGTCCTTTATGGCACTCGATGCCTTGTTCTGATCCGGCGTTCCGATCCGGCGTTCCGCCCCGGCGCCGGGTCCGGGGCTCCGGCCGGACCGGTCGGCGGAAAAGGGCTCCTCAGTCCGCGAGTCCCAGGTCCTCCAGATCCAGGGCCCGTTGGATGCGCCGCCTGGTGGTGTCGCTGATCTCATGCGTGTCGTAGAGACGCCGCAGCTCGTCGGACTCGACATCGATCAGCGCGCGCCGCAGGGCGCGGTGGTCGGCGAGGGCGGACGGCATGCGCGCGTCGTCGTCCGCGCCTTCCTCCTCCTCGGCGCGGAGGCGGTGCTCCAGGTCGCGGCGCAGCCGGCCGGCGACCGCGGTGGGGACCGCTTCGAGGTCGACGAGCTCGTCGAGGTGGAGCAGCGCCGCGCGGGCGAGGCTGCCGCGGGCGCGGGCCTCCTCGCGTGCGGTGTGCTCGGGCTCCAGGGCGATGCCGGACCAGCGGACCAGGGGTGCCAGGGTGAAGCCCTGCGCGATCAGGGTGAGGGCGACGACGCCGGTGGTGAGGGTGAGGACCAGCGAGCGGTTCGGCAGTGGCTCGCCCCCGCTCGTCACCAGCGGGATGGACAGGGCGGCGGCCAGCGGCATGACACCGCGGGTGCCGGCCCAGGAGGCCACCACGGGGACCCGCCAGGAGATCCGGCCCGCGCCGCGCCGGTGCTGCATCACCGCCGAGAGCGGGAAGATCCACAGCAGCCGTACGGCGACGACGGTGCCGGCCACCGCGAGGACACCGAGCGGCCAGCCCCGCTCGCCCGGTTCCAGCGCACGGACCAGCGACGGCAGCTCCAGCCCTATGAGCGCGAAGACGACGCTCTCCAGCAGGAACACCACCGTGGCGTAGACGGCGTGCACCTGGAGGCGTATCGGGGCGTTGTCCAGCTTGTGGCCCGTACTCCCGAGCAGTACGCCCGCGAAGACGACCGCTGTCACCCCGGAGGCGTGCAGGTCCTCGGCCAGTACGTAGGCCGCGTACGGGGTGACCAGCGCTATCACGGTCTCCAGCACCGGGTCCTCGGTCCGCTTGCGTATCAGCACCACCAGGCCGGCGACGGCGGCACCGACGAGTGCGCCCCCACCGCCCAGCGCCACGAACTCGCCCGCCGCGGCCGGGGGCGAGACCGCGCCGCCGACGACCGCCGACCCCACGGCCACCTTGAAGAGCACCAGGCTCGTCGCGTCGTTGAACAGGCTCTCCGACTGCACCATGGCCTGCACCCGCGGCGGCAGGGACAGGCGGCGGCCGAGGGCGGTCACCGCGACCGGGTCGGTGCTGGCGAGCACCGCGCCGAGCACGAAGGCCATGGGTCCGGTCAGCGGAGTGGCCAGCGAGGCCACCGCCCACACGGCCGCCGCCGAGGCCAGCACCAGGCCGAGGGCGAGGACCGTGACCGGCCGCCACACCTCGCGCAGGTCCCGCCAGGGGATCTCCTCGGCGGAGGCGTACAGCAGGGGCGGCAGCACCAGCACGCTGATCACTTCGGGCTCGACGTGGACACCCGGCATCCAGGGCAGCGTCCCCAGGGCGACTCCCGCGACGACCAGCAGTGAAGGGGCCGGTATGCGCCAGTGGCGCGCCCCGGTGGCGACCGCGGTGGCCACCGCCACGAGGAAGAGCACAGCAGTCAGGCCGGTCATGTGGTCGTTCCCCCGAGAGTGTGCCGAGGCGCGGCTGATGAAGCCCTGTCGCCGACCAGACTTCCCGGCACTCCACCTGGGAACCTACCCGACTTCGACGAAATCCGGCTACGGCGGGTCACGTCGCCGGGGCCGAACCCGGGTCCCGCCGTCCGCACTTCGGCCCGCCCGGCGGACCGTCCGGGTCAGCGGACTTCGGCGCCCTTCGCCCACAGCGAGCGCACGTGGCCGAGGTGGCGGGCCATGCACTTCTCGGCGCCCTTGGCGTCCCCCGCGAGCATCAGGTCCAGGAGCTCGACGTGCTCCTCGGCGGAGGGGATGAGTTCGCCGCGCCGGTCGAGGGCGGTCAGCCCGTACAGGCGCGAGCGCTTGCGCAGGTCGCCGACGGTCTCGACGAGGCGTTCGTTGCCGGAGAGCGCCAGCAGGGTGAGGTGGAACTGCCGGTCGGCCTCGAGATAGCCGATGAGGTCGTGGTCGCGTGCGGCGCGCACGATCTCCTCGGCGACCGGACGGAGCGCTTCGAGGTCCTCCCGGGCGGCGGTGCGCGCGACGCGGCCGGTCGTGGGGACCTCGATGAGGGTGCGGATCTCGGTGTACTGGTCGAGGTCGCGCTCGTTGACCTCGGTCACCCGGAATCCCTTGTTGCGGACCGGCTCGACCAAGCCCTCGCGGGCGAGGTCGAGCATGGCCTCGCGCACCGGGGTCGCGGAGATGCCGAAGTCCTCCGCGAGCTGCGGTGCGGAGTAGACCTCGCCGGGCCGGAGTTCGCCGGAGATGAGCGCGGCCCGCAGGGCATGGGCGACCTGGTCGCGCAGCCGCTCGGTCGCGGTGATGAGGTTGCGCTGCTTGAGGTGGCCCATGGTCTCCCCCGTGTCGCTGTCGTCGTGGTGCGGCGGCCTGTCAGGGGCCGCCGCGTCCTCGGCACGGTCGCGGCCATGCTGCCCGGCTGGTCCGTACCTGGACGGTCCAACGAGCGTACAATGTCACATCATTCTCAGGGAGCCAGGGTGTAGGTCCGGCTGGACGTGTAGAAGTCCAGTGCCGCACGGCCCTGTTCGCGTGGCCCGTGGCCCGACGCCTTGGTCCCGCCGAACGGCAGGTGGAAATCGACGCCGGTGGACGGGGCGTTGACGCGGATCATTCCGGTGTCGAGCCGGTCGAGACCGTGCAGCGCCGCCTCCAGCGCGGCGGTGTGGACCGAGGTGACCAGCCCGTACGGGACCGCGTTGCTGATCCGCACGGCGTGCGCCAGATCGTCCGCGGGCAGCAGGGCGGCGACGGGGGCGAAGACCTCCTCGGTGAGCAACTGGTGGCCGGTCGGCACCTTTTCGACCACGGTGGGGGCCGCGTACCAGCCGGGGGCCTCCGGAGCCGTGCCCGCGGCGAGGACGGACACACCGCCCAGGGCTGCCTCGAACCGGTCGCGGGCCCGGCTCGAGACGAGGGGCCCGCACACGGTGACCGGGTCGGCGGGGTCGCCGACGGGCAGGGCGCGCAGTGCCTCGGCGAGGGCCTCGCGCAGCGGGCCGAGGGCCGCGCCGACGGCGATCACGCGGCTGGTGGCGGTGCACTTCTGTCCGGCGTATCCGGCGACGGCGGCGGCGATATGGGCGGCGGCCCGCTCGATGTCGGCGTCGGGCAGGACGATCGCGGCGTTGAGCCCGCCCGTCTCGGTCTGGACCGGGATGCCCCGTGCGGTGGCGGCGCGGGCGACGGCGCCGCCGACGGCGGTGGAGCCGGTGAAGGAGACGACGTCGGCTGCCGTGAGGACGGCGTTGCCCTCGGGCGCGCCGCCGGGCACGAGGGTGAACACACCGTCGGGCACGGCCTGTCGGACGATCTCGACGAGCCGCTGGGCGCACGCGGTGGCCTCGGGCGCGGGTTTGAGGACGACGGTGTTGCCGGTGGCGAGGGCGGGCGCGGCCTTCCAGGAGGGGATGGCGAAGGGGAAGTTCCAGGGGGTGATCAGGCCGGCGGCACCGTAGGGGCGGCGCCGGGTGAGCAGCAGTCCGGGGCCGCCCGCCGTCTCGTGGACGGCGCCGACCGGTTCGTAGGGCGCCTGGGCGTAGTAGCGCCAGATCGCGGCCGTGCGGGCGACCTCGGCCCGGGCCTCGGCGAGGGGCTTGCCCACCTCGCGTACGGCCAGGGCGGCGAGTTCCCCGGCCGCGGTCTCGACGGCCGTGGCGACGGCGGAGAGCGCCGAGGAGCGGGCGGCGGCGCCGCCGAGCAGCCAGCCGGGCTGGGCGGCGCGGGCCCGCTGGACGGACTCGACGGCGGCAAAGGCGCCGGGTGCGGGCACCTCGGTGACGATGTCGTCGGGGTCGGCCGGGTTCCGTGAGAGGAGGGGGGTCTGGTCGGCGGTCACAGGAGGAAGCCTCCGGGGAAGGGGTCGTCCGGGTCGAGGAAGTACTGCGCGGTGCCGGTGATCCAGGCGCGTCCGGTGACGGTGGGCACGACCGCCGGGAGGCCGCCGACCCGCGTCTCCCCCACCAGGCGGCCGGTGAACCGGGTGCCGATGAAGGACTCGTTGACGAAGTCGCGGCCGAGCGGGAGCGCGCCGCGGGCGTGCAGCTGGGCCATCCGGGCGGAGGTTCCCGTGCCGCACGGGGAGCGGTCGAACCAGCCGGGGTGGATGGCCATGGCGTGCCGCGAGCGGTGGGCGTCGGAGCCGGGGGCGGTGAGGTGGACGTGTTTGAGTCCGCTGATCCCGGGGTTCTCGGGGTGGACGGGGCGGTCGGGCGAGGCGTTGATCGCGTCCATGACGGCGAGCCCGGCGGCGAGCAGGTCGTCCTTGCGGGACCGGTCGAAGGGCAGCCCCAGGGCGTCGAGTTCGACGAAGGCGTAGAAGTTGCCGCCGAAGGCGAGGTCGTAGGTGACGGTGCCGAATCCGGGGACGTCGGTCTTGCGGTCGAGTGCGGCGCAGAAGGCGGGCACGTTGGTGAGCGTGACGGACCTGGCCGTTCCGTCCTCGACCTGGACGTCGACAGTGATGAGGCCGGCGGGGGTGTCGAGGCGCACGGTGGTGACGGGTTCGGTGACCGGCACCATGCCGGTCTCCACGAGGACGGTCGCGACGCCGATGGTGCCGTGCCCGCACATGGGCAGCAGTCCGGAGACCTCGATGTAGAGGACCCCGTAGTCGGCGTCGGGCCGGGTGGGGGGCTGGAGGATCGCGCCGCTCATGGAGGCGTGGCCGCGCGGCTCGTACATCAGGAGCGTGCGGAGGTGGTCCAGGTGCTCGGTGAAGTGGGCCCGGCGCTCGGCCATGGTGGCGCCGGGGATCACGCCGACGCCGCCGGTGATGACGCGGGTGGGCATGCCCTCGGTGTGCGAGTCGACGGCGTGGAAGACATGGCGAGTGCGCACGGACGTCCTTTCGGCGGTGCCGTCGGGTGGTCAGTGGTGGCCGTCGGCGACGGCCTTCTCGGTGGCGGCGCGCACCGCGGCCTCGGCCTCGCCCGTGAGTGTGAGGCGCGGGGGGCGAGTGGGGCCGCCGTGGTGGCCGACGATGTCCATGGAGAGCTTGATGGCCTGCACGAACTCGGTCCTGGAGTCCCAGCGCAGCAGGGGGTGCAGCGAACGGTAGAGGGGCAGCGCCGTCTCCAGGTCCCCGGCGACGGCCGCGTGATAGAGCTCGGCGCAGGCGGCGGGGAAGGCGTTGGGGTAGCCCGCGACCCAGCCGACGGCTCCGGCGGCGGCGAGCTCCAGGAGGACGTCGTCGGCGCCGGCCAGCAGGTCGAGTCCGGGTGCGAGTTCGGCCAGTTCGTAGGCGCGGCGGACGTCGCCGCTGAACTCCTTGACGGCCACGATGCTGCCGTCGGCGTGCAGCCGGGCCAGCAGGCCGGGGGTCAGGTCGACCTTGGTGTCGGTGGGGTTGTTGTAGGCGACGACGGGTATCCCTGCCCGCGCGACCTCGGCGTAGTGGGCGCGGACCGACCGTTCGTCGGCGCGGTAGGCGTTGGGGGGCAGCAGCAGGACGGAGCCGCAGCCGGCCTCGGCGGCCTGTTCCGCCCAGCGGCGGGCCTCTGCGCTGCCGTAGGCGGAGACGCCGGGCATCACCCGCGCCCCGTCACCGGCCGCCTCGACGGCGGTGCGCACCAGCCGGGCGCGCTCCTCGGCGGTGAGGGTCTGGTATTCGCCGAGGGAGCCGTTGGGGACGACGCCGTCGCAGCCGTTGCCGAGGAGCCCGCGGACGTGTTCGGCGTAGGCGTCGTGGTCGACGGAGAGGTCCGCGCGCAGCGGGAGCGTGGTGGCGACCATGATGCCGCGCCAGGGGCGTTCGGCGGTCCAGGAGTCCGTGGTCATGTCGGTGAACCTTTCTGCTGAGTGGCTGGGTCAGGGGGTGGCGGGCCGGTCGGCCAGGGCCCCGAGGGGCACGGGCACGGCGAGCGGGCGGCGGTCGGCCGCCGGCGGTACGGTCCCCTGCGCCGTACCGCCGGCGGCCAGGCAGGCCACGGCCGCCCCGCACATCCGGCCCTGGCACCAGCCCATGCCCGCCCGGGTGAGGAGCTTGACGGTCCTGGTGTCCCGGGCGCCGAGGCCGGTGACCGCCTCGCGGATGCTGCCCGCGGTCACTTCTTCGCAGCGGCACACCTCGGTGTCGTCGGTGAGCCAGCCGGTCCAGCCGGGGCCGGGCGCGTGTGCGGCGGCCATGGTGGCGGCGAAGGCGCGCATGCGGTCGCGGCGCCGGGCCAGGTCACGTACGCGCCGGGTGGTGGTGAGGGCGGGCAGGGCGCGCAGCCGGGCGGCCACGGCGATGCCGGCCAGTTCGCCCTCGGTGCGCGCCAGTTGCCAGCCGCCGGTGCCGCCGGTCTCCCCCGCGGCCCACAGCCCGGGCACCGAGGTCTCCTGGAGGGCGTCCAGGGCGAGGGCGTGCGTACCGTCGGGCGTGCGGCGGGTGGCACAGCCGAGGCCGGTGGCGAGTTCGGTCTGGGGCACGAGTCCGTGGCCGACGGCGAGGGCGTCGCAGGCCACGCGGCGGCCGGTGCCGGGCAGGGGCCGCCAGTCGCGGTCGAGCCGGGAGACGGTGACGGCTTCGACGCGGTCGGTGCCGTGGACTTCGGTGACCGCGCCGCGGGTGCGCAGCGGTACGCGGTGGCGCAGCAGGGCCGAGCCGTGGACGGTGGCTTCGAGGAGCTTGTGCGGGTTGGCGGCGAGGGTGAGCGGCCGGCGTGCGTAGCCGGCGTAGCCGGACGCCTCGACCACCGCGGGCACGTGGGCGCCCGCGGCCGCGAGTGAGGAGGCGACGGCGAGCAGCAGCGGACCGCTGCCGGCGACGACGACGCGGGCTCCGGGCAGGACGAGCCCGGACTTGAGCATGGCCTGGGCGCCTCCGGCGCCGACGACACCGGGCAGGGTCCAGCCGGGGAAGGGCAGTTGCCGCTCGTGGGCGCCGGTGGCGAGGAGGACCGCGCGGGCCCGTACGCGGGCGGGGGCCTCGCCGTCGGCGCCGGTGAGGGCGTGCGCGGTCCACGTGCGGTCGTCCTGCCGGGCGAGGGTCCACACGTGGTGGTGGGCGAGGTGGGTGACACCGCTCGCGTCGAGGCGGTGGCGCAGTTCGGCGAAGGCGGCCCAGTCGTGGTACGGGGCCTGCGGCCGGCCGGCGCCCAGGCCGGGGGCGGGGTGGCGGAAGAACTGGCCGCCGGTCTGCGCGGCGGCGTCCAGGAGGGCGACGGACAGGCCGAGTTCGCGGGCGGTGGCGGCTCCGGCGAGTCCGGCGGGGCCGGCGCCGATCACCGCGAGGTCGTACGGCTCAGACGGCGAGGTCGGCACGGCCGTGTCCCTCCTGGGTGGTGATCGCGTCCCCGGGCCGGGCGGGCACCAGGCAGGCGCGGCGGTTGGGTTCTCCGTTGACGGTGGCGAGGCAGTCGTAGCACTGGCCGATGCCGCAGAACGCGCCGCGCGGGCGGCCGCCGTGCCGGGTGGTGCGCCAGGCGAGGATGCCCGCGCCCCACAGCGCGGCGGCGAGGGACTGGCCGGGCAGGGCGGTGACCACGCGGCCGTCGAAGGTGATCTCGAAGGGCGGGCCGGGCTCCGCCCTGACCAGGCCGGCGGGGGTACGGGCCACTGCGGGCCTCCTTTCGGGGAGCGGCGGAAGCGGTTCAGGCGAAGCGGTCCGGGCGGAACGGGCCCGCGTCGAGCGGTGGTTGACCACCCGTGAGCAGGCGGGCGACGAGGAGGCCGGTGGCCGGGGCGAGTCCGACGCCGGCCCCCTCGTGCCCGCAGGCGTGCAGCAGCCCGGGGACATGGGGGTCGGGGCCGATGGCGGGCAGGTGGTCGGGCAGGTAGGGGCGGAATCCGGCGTACGTCCGCATGACCCGCACCCCGGCCAGCACGGGGAAGAGTGCCGTGGCCCGGGCGGCGAGGCCGCTGATCGCGTCCACCGACAGGGTGCGGTCGAAGCCGACCCGCTCGCGGCTGGCGCCGATGAGCACCGGGCCGGCCGGTGTGCCCTCGACGACGGCGGAGGTCCGCAGCGCGGCGGAGTCGCTGGCGACGTCCGAGACGTAGTCGGCGGCGTAGACCTTGTGCCGTACGAGGCGTGGCAGCGGTTCGGTGACGAGCACGAAGCCGCGGCGGGGCAGCACGGGCAGGTGGGCCCCGGCGAGCCGGGCCACCTCGCCGCCCCAGGTGCCGGCCGCGTTGACCACGCGCGGGGCGTGCAGTTCACCCGCCGCGGTGCGGACGCCCCGCACCCTTCCGTGCGCGTCGGTGAGGACGGCGGTGACCTCCTCGCCGGTGCGCACCCGGGCGCCCGAGGCGCGCAGCAGGTGGGCGGCGGCGAGGGCGGGCTGGACCTGGGCGTCCTGCGGGTAGTGGAAGCCGCCGCCGAGGGCGGGGGCGAGGTGCGGCTCCAGGTCGTGGAGCCGGTCGGCGGGGATCTCCTCGGCGGTGACGCCCGCGCCGGTCTGGGACTCGGCGAATTTCCGGAGCGCGGCCATGCCGGTGGCGTCGGAGGCGACGACGAGGCCGCCCTTGGCCTCGTACTCGACGCCCGGCGGCAGGCACTGGGCCAGCTCGCCCCACAAGCGGGCGGAGAGCAGGGCCAGTTCGAGCTCGGGGCCGGGTTCCTTGTCGGAGACCAGGAGGTTGCCCTCGCCGGATCCGGTCGTGCCGCCGGCGACGGGGCCGCGGTCGAGCACGGTGACGGAGAGGCCGGAGCGGGCGGCGTAATAGGCGCACGCGGCGCCGGTCACACCCGCTCCGACGACGATGACGTCCGTGAGGTTACTCATGGGCACATCAGTAATATTTCACATTGCACTATGCCTGCCAAGAGCTGGTCCGGACTTACCGCTCCCCCATGTCCCGCCGACCGCCGAGGAGTTCGCCCATCCACGCCTCGACCGCGTCGGGGGTGCGCGGCAGCGCCCCCGACATCAGGCGCGCCCCCTCGGCGGTGATGACCAGGTCGTCCTCGATCCGCACGCCGATGCCGCGGAGTCCGGCCGGCAGCGTCTCGTCGTCGGGCTGGAGGTAGAGGCCGGGCTCGACGGTGAGCACCTGCCCCTCCTCCAGGACGCCGTCGAGGTAGGTGTCCGCGCGCGCCTGGGCGCAGTCGTGGACGTCGAGGCCGAGCATGTGGCCGCTGCTGCACAGGGTGTACCGGCGGTGAAGGTCGCCCTCGGCGCTCTTGAGGACGCCCCATTCGGTGAGCCCTTCGGCGATGACCCGCATACAGGCCCGGTGGAAGTCACGGAAGCTCGCCCCCGGCTTCAGCGCGGCCATGCCCGCTTCCTGGGCGGCGAGGACGAGTTCGTAGACCTGCCGCTGGACGGGCGAGAAGCGGCCCGACAGTGGGAGGGTGCGGGTGATGTCGGCGGTGTAGAGGGTGTCGGTCTCCACCCCGGCGTCCAGCAGGAGGAGTTCACGGGGGTCCAGGCGGCCGTCGTTGCGGATCCAGTGCAGGACGCACGCGTGGGCTCCGGAGGCGGCGATGGTCTCGTAGCCGGTGCCGTTGCCCTCCGCGCGGGCGCGCAGGCCGAAGACGCCCTCGATCCAGCGCTCGCCGCGCGGGTGGTCCAGGGCACGCGGCAGCGCCCGTACGACGTCCTCGAACCCGGCGGCGGTGTGGTCCACGGCCAGTTGCAGCTGCTCGACCTCCCAGGCGTCCTTGACCAGGCGCAGCTCGCTCAGCGCGGTGGCGAGTCCCTCGTCGCGGGAGGCGTCGCGGCCGGGCGGCATCTTCCCCAGGGCCCCGATGTGCGCGCAGCGCATGCCGGTCACGCGCTCGGCCTCGGCGATGTCGGGGCGCCTGCCGACCCAGAACTCGCCGTAGCGGCGGTCGCGGTAGAACTCCGCGCCGGTCCGCGGGGAACGCGGCCGGACGTACAGCACAGCCTCGTGCCGGTGCGGGCCGTCCGGCTCCAGGACCAGCACGTGCCCGGCCTGCTCCTCGCCGGTCAGCCCGGTGAGCCAGGCGTACGCGCTGTGGGGGCGGAAGCGGTGGTCGCAGTCGTTGGAACGGACCGTGAGCCCGCCCGCGGGCACCACCAGCCGCTCGCCGGGGAAGCGTGCCGACAGCTTCGCCCGGCGCACCGCGGCGAGGCCGGCGACCGGCAGCCGGATGTCGCCGGACAGCGGCGTCGCGGCCCAGCCGCCCGCCATGGACTCCTGGAGCTCCGCCGGCACCGGCAGGTCATGACTCACCGTCCGAACAGCGGGTTCTTTCACGGCACTTCCTCCTGGGGCGCGAGTGGGCGGGGCACGGGAGCGACAACCCGTCAGCCGCCATCGGTCGGAGGGCGTCCCTCCACTTCATGTCCCGCGCAATCCATGGCGCCTGAGGGGTTGTCAGTAACATTTCACATTACTACGTTACACATCACGTGGCACCCGAGTGGCCCCCACCGGCCGCCCACCCGACGGCAGTTGACGCACCGCTCACGCCACCGTTCCACGCGCACACCACCTCCCCGTGCGCGCTACCCCACACCTCCCCACAGGAGCCCATCCGTGTATCGCTCCAGATCCCTGCGCGCGTCCCTGCTGACCGCCGCCATAGCGACGGCGCTCTGCGCCACCGTCGTACAGCCGGGTCACGCGGACTCCCCCAGGTCCGCCAGGCCCTCCGCCGCGGCACCGGCCGCGCGTCCGGACACCCCCACACCGAACCCCTTCGACGAGGTCACCCGCCTCGCGAAGGCCCCGCGGCCCGCGATCGCCTCACCCACCGCGCCGGACGGCCTGACCGGCGGGCGCGTACCCGGCCCCCGTACGGACAAGCCGAAGGGCGCGAAGGGCTCGGCCCCGGCCGCCCACCTCGGCGGCACCGCCGTGCCGTGCACGCTCGACGGCATCACGGGACTCACCCCCGAGCAGTTCGCCGACTTCCTCGCGGACCCCGCCGTCACCGCCGACGGATGCCTGCGGACCGTCCTGTGGAACTGGGATCAGCGGCTGGTCCCCGTCATGTCGAGGGCCCACGTCCAGGCCGTCTCCCGGCGGATCGAGAGCCTCGCCGCCGCACACGACGGGAAGAACGGCGGCCACCTGCTGGAGATGTTCACCTATCTCCACGCGGTGGCCTATCAGGACTTCTCGCACGACGAGATCGACATCACCGACGCACCGACCGTGGAGGCCATGCGCCGCGCGATCGACGGCTTCGCCGCGGCCGCCCACACCTTCGACACCACCCGCACCAACGCCGAGACACTGCGCGAGGCCCTGGACGCGGGAAGCGCGCCGGGCCTGCGCCAGCACCAACTGCCGCTGATCAAGCGCGTCCTCGCGACCATGGACGCCGCGCACCCGGCGACGGCCACGGACACCTCGTGGGGCGGCGCCGCGCTCGCCGCGCTGACCCTGAACTACCTCGGCGTCTACCCCGGCAACCACGACGACGCCTTCCACACGGCCGTCACCGCCGACACCTCCTACCGGGCCGCCTTCAAGGCGTTCGCCGGCTACACCCACCTCAAGGGGACGGCCAACGCCTGGGTGGCCCGCGACGCGGTGGGCGAATACGGGCGGATGGGCCAGATCGACGCGCTCAAGAGCGAGGTCACCAGCGCCCTCGGCGAGCTGCTGACCACCACGGCCCACACCTTCGGTGAGGGCAGCGAGCCATGGGCGAAGGTCGTCACCTGGCTGAACGAGTTCGGCGCCTGTCAGCGGTACGGGGTGTGCAAGGAAGACATCGAGCGCCGCCTCTTCCCGCACACCTACACGTACGACAACGGCGGCATCAAGGTGCGCACCGCGCTGGACCGGGCCACCGTCGACCAGCTCTACTACGCGAGCAAGCAGGTCAAGACGCAGTTCTTCCGCGTGCTCGGCACCGACCGGCCGCTGGCGGACGACACCAACACGTCGCTGAACATCGTGCTGTACGCCTCGCGCTCGGACTACGAGGTCTACCACCCGCTGCTGACGGGCATGGGCACCAACAACGGCGGCGTCTACATCGAGAAGGGCGCCACCTTCTACACGTACCAGCGCCGCGTCCCGCAGGACTCCACGCTCACGCTGGAGGAGCTGTTCCGCCACGAGTACACCCACTACCTCAACGGCCGCTGGGCGGTGCCCGGCCTCTTCGGCGAGGGTCCCTGGTTCCAGGGCGACCGCACCACCGCGATGGACGAGGGGACGGCGGAGTTCTTCGACGGCGCCACCCGCGACGAAGGCATCAAGGTCCGCAAGTCACTGGTGCAGAGCGTCATCAACGACACCGCCGGCGGCAAGCCGCGCATGACCGTGGACCAGCTGCTGCACGCGCAGTACGAAAGGGACGGCTTCCGCTTCTACTCCTACGCGGGCACGTTCTTCGAGTTCCTGTGGGCCGAGCACCCCTCACTGCTGCGCGAGATGTACGGCTACGAGCGGGCGAACGACCCGGCCGGCTTCGACGCCTGGCGCGACCGGACCGGCCGGGACAGCGGCCTCCAGAGCGCGTACGACACCTTCCTCGACCAGCAGATCGCGAAGGTGGACGACCTGTACGTGCCCAGCACCACCTTCACGCCCGTGGACCGGCTCCAGGACTCCTCGGCCGCCGAGGCCCGCTCGTCCTTCGCCGCCACCACCGGCGCGGCGCCCGACTGCTCGGCGGCGGGGTCGCCCGACCGGCCGCGGTTCGTCTGCACGGGCCGCGTCACCGCGAACCTGAGGGACCCCGGCAGCGCCGACCTGGTCTTCAAGGACATGTCCGGGACGGTCGACTACTTCCTCCTCGACCGCGCGAAGGCGGGCGACAACAACCTCGCCGACATGAACTGCTCCTTCGGCGAGGTCGACCTCTGGTCCGACCGCCCCGCGGGAACGGCGGACTACAGCTGCGAGGGCCCGCTGCGCGGCTGACGTGCCCGGGCCCCGCGACCGTGCCACGGGGGCGGTCGCGGGGCTCAGCCGACCGGCAGGCCCCGCGGCTCCTTGACCCGCTTCATGATGATCTGCGAGTTGACCTCGGTGATGCCCGACAGCGTGGTGAGGCGCTCGATCCACAGCCGCTCGTAGGCGGTGATGTCGGCGACCGCGATGCGCAGCAGACAGCCGGGGCTGCCGAAGAGGCGGTACGCCTCGATGACATCGGGAATGTCCTGGAGCGCCGCCTCGAACGCCTCGACCGCCTCCCGGTCGCGCCTGACCTCGACGGAGACGAGCACCTCGAAACTCCTCCCGACGGCCTCGGGGTCGATGACCGCGCGGTAGCCCTGGATGACCCCGTCCTGTTCGAGCTGGCGGACGCGGCGCATGCACGGGGAGGAGGTGAGGCCCACCCGCTGGGCCAGCTCCTGGATGGTCAGCCGGCCGTCCTCCTGGAGCTCACGCAAGATATTTCTGTCGATCTCGTCCACGGCGCAATTATCCACCACACTCTCCCGGCCCGCCCGCCCGAATCGGCGACCCGATTGCGCGCGATTCGTCCTATGGTTGCTCCCGCCCCGAGCGTCGCACCAACCGACGTACGGGAGCGTGACCGCGGTGGACGGCACACGGCGGTATCCGCCCTGCGACGTGTCGCCCCGCGAGGCAGTGATCATCGGCAGAGGGAGCGGGCAGACATGGGACAGGTCGTCGTCATCAGCACCGGCGGGACGATCGCCAGCCGCTGGCAGGGGGCCGGTTTCGCCGCCGAGGCCGGGGGCGCGGACGTGCTGGCCACGGCCGCCGTGCCCGAGGGCGTGACCGTGCGGGTCGTCGACCTGATGAGCGTGAACAGCGCCCGGCTCACCACCGCCCACCAGCTGACGCTGCTGCGCACCGTGCGCGAGGTGCTGGCCGACCCGGGCGTGGACGGCATCGTCGTCACGCACGGCACGGACACACTGGAGGAGTCCGCCTTCCTGCTCGACCTCCACCACGACGACCCCCGTCCGGTGGTCTTCACCGGCGCCCAGCGCCCGCTCGAGGACCCGGACGGCGACGGACCGCGCAATCTCCACGACGCGCTGCTGACGGCGGCCTCGGTGCGGGACCTCGGCGTCCTCATAGTCTTCGACGGCCAGGTGCACGCCGCGCGCGGCACCGTGAAGGTGCAGACGCTGGCGGCGAACGCGTTCGCCGACCCCTCCGGCAGCCGCGTCGCCGACGTGGGCGCCGACGGCGTCCTCGTCCACCGGCGCCCCGAGCGCCCGGCGCCGCTCCCCCTGCCGTCGGCCGACGGGCCGCTGCCCCGGATCGACGTCGTCATGCACCACTGCGACGCGGACACACTGTTCCTCGACACCGCTGTCCGGGCGGGCGCCCAGGGCATCGTGCTGGTGGCGACCGGAGCGGGCAACGCCACCCCCGAGATCAGCGCCGCCGTCGAAGCGGCGGCCGCCCGCGGTGTGCTCGTCGCCGTCACCACGCGCGTGTCCACCGGTCCGGTCGCGGAGATCTACACCCACGGCGGCGCGGTGGACCTCGCCGCCGCCGGAGCGGTGCTGACCGGCACCCTGCGCGGCGGCCAGGCACGGATCGCCGTGCTCGCCGCGGCCCTCGCCTCCACCGACCCGGCGGAGCGCGTCCGCACGCTGCGCCATGTGCTCGGCACGCCGCCCGTGGCCGCCGCGCAGGTCTGACTTCCCCCTTCCTCCCGCTCTCTCCCCCACGCACCCTGATCGGATTCCCATGTCGGCACCCGTTCCCGCCCCCGCCTCGCCCCTCGACCGCGCCGAGTTCCGCACCGAGCACGACCTGCTCGGCGACAGGGACGTCCCCGCGGCCGCGTACTACGGCGTCCACACCCTGCGGGCCGTGGAGAACTTCCCCGTCACCGGCACCCCGATCGCCGCCTACCCCGACCTCGTCGTCGCCCTGGCCTGTGTCAAGCAGGCCGCCGCGCAGGCCAACCGCGACCTCGGGCTGCTCGACGGACGCAAGGCGGACGCCATCGTGCGGGCCTGCGAGGAGATCCGCGCCGGGCGGCTGCACGACCAGTTCGTCGTCGACGTCATCCAGGGCGGCGCCGGCACGTCCACCAACATGAACGCCAACGAGGTCGTCGCCAACCGGGCGCTGGAGATCCTCGGCCACGCGAAGGGCGACTACCACCGCCTCCACCCGCTGGAGGACGTCAACGCCGGGCAGAGCACCAACGACGTCTACCCCACCGCCGTCGGCCTCTCCCTCCAGCTCGCCGCCGACCGTCTGCTCGATGCCATGGAGGTGCTGCGGCGGGCGTTCGGGGCCAAGGCCGAGGAGTTCGCGGACGTCCTCAAGATGGGCCGCACGCAGCTCCAGGACGCGGTGCCCATGACGCTCGGCCAGGAGTTCGCCACATACGCCGTCATGCTGGCCGAGGACCGGGCGCGCCTGGAGGAGGCCCGTGCGCTGCTGCGCGAGATCAACCTCGGCGGCACCGCCATCGGGACCGGCCTCAACTCCCACCCGGAGTACGCCGAGGCGGCCTGCGCCCACCTCGGCGCGATCACCGGCATCCCGCTCACCGTGGCGGGCGACCTCGTCGAGGCCACCCAGGACGTGGGCGCGTTCGTCCAGCTCTCCGGCGTCCTCAAGCGGATCGCCGTCAAGCTCTCCAAGACCTGCAACGACCTGCGCCTGCTCTCCTGCGGCCCCCGCGCGGGCCTGGCCGAGATCAACCTGCCGCCCGTGCAGGCGGGTTCGAGCATCATGCCCGGCAAGGTGAACCCGGTGATCCCCGAGGTGGTCAACCAGATCGCCTTCGAGGTCATCGGCAACGACGTGACCGTCACCTTCGCTGCCGAGGCCGGCCAGCTCCAGCTCAACGCCTTCGAACCGGTCATCGCGCACAGCCTGCTCAAGAGCCTCACACACCTGCGGGCGGGCTGCCTGACGCTGGCCGAGCGGTGTGTGGACGGCATCACCGCCAACCGCGAGCACCTGGCGCGGCTCATCGGCCAGTCGATCGGCCTGGCCACCGCGCTCAACCCGCACATCGGCTACGAACAGGCCACCGCGGTCGCCCAGGAGGCCCTGACCACCGGTGCCTCCGTGCAGGACCTCGTCCTGGCCAAGGGCCTGCTCACCCCCGAGCGGCTCGAGCAGATCCTCCACCCGGACAGCCTCGCCCGCCCGCACGCCCGGGCCACCGCGTCCTGAACACCGGCCGCCCCGGCCCCACTCCCCCCACATCAGCACCACCACCTGAAGCAGAAGGAAGTACCACCCCGATGGCAACGGCGCCAAGCGTCTCGTACTCGATGACGGTCCGGCTGGAGGTCCCCGCGAGCGGGACCGCGGTCAGCCAGCTCACCACGGCCGTGGA